>NZ_WUJP01000213.1 GCF_009806515.1 Geminicoccus flavidas
CGAGGCCGCATCGCGATGAGCAGCACCGCGGACCAGGCGCTGGACAAGGAGGAGCGGCAGGCGAACCCGGACGGCTGGGAGGACCGCGGCGTGCTGCGCAGCGAGATCGAGCTGGCCGATGGCGATCCGATTGGCCGGCGCTGCCTCGTCTGCCGCTACGACTACGAGGACAGTCGCAGCGACCCGCTGACCCTGTTCGGCGTCGACACCACCATGAGCTGCCGCTGAACGGGAGACCGGCGTCAGCGCCGCGGGCGGCGTGCATAGCCGGCGAGGCGCTCTGCCGGCCAGCGCGCCACCTCGGCCAGCTCCGCCCCGATCGAGCCCGGGACGTCCGCCCGGTCCGGCAGCATGGCACGCGCCGCGCGCGCCGGGTCGGTGCCCGGTGCCAGCGACATCAGCCAGGCGAGCAGGATCTCGCGCGGGGGGTGGCCCTGGTCGTGCGCCAGGGCGGCGCGCAGGAGCCCGCTCGGGTCGGCCAGCTCGGCCGGCATGAGGGGCGGGGGGTCGAACGACAGGCTCGGCATGATTGACCTCCGGCCGGGGCACCCCGCCCGGCGAGTTCCGACATGGCAAACGGATGGCAGGTCTCCCGGCTCGCGGGTCGGCACCGGTCGCTCTGCCTTCCCAGGACCCGAAGGTCCCAGTGGCATCGGAGCTTAAGCGACGGCTCACCGCTTACGGTTGCGGGGGCAGCGCCGGTCTCTCACCGGCTTCCCTCTTGGCCCGGTCGTTCCGGGCACCATCCAGGACGGATGGTGGGCGTTCCCCCGCGATCTGTCAAAGCCGACCTGCTAGGAATCGGGCAGGCGGGCAAGGGTGGCGGAGGCTGGGCATGGAGTTGGGTGCGACGGTCGTGGTGCTGGTGGTGCTGGCGGTGATCATCACGCTGATCGCCATGGGCGTCCGCTCGGTGACCCAGGGCGAGGAATGGACCGTGGAGCGGTTTGGCCGCTACACCCGGACGCTTTCTCCCGGCCTCAACCTGATCATCCCGGTGATCGACCGGGTGGGTGCCAAGCTCAGCGTGATGGAGCAGGTGCTGGACGTGCCCTCCCAGGAGGTCATCACCCGCGACAACGCGATGGTGACGGCGGACGGGGTGGTCTTCTACCAGGTCCTCGACGTCGCGCGCGCCGCCTACGAGGTGGCCGACCTGCGCAACGCCATCCTGAACCTGACCATGACCAACATCCGCACGGTGATGGGCTCGCTCGACCTCGACGCGGTGCTCAGCCAGCGCGACGTGATCAACAGCCGGCTGCTCTCCGTGGTGGACGAGGCGACCCAGCCCTGGGGCGTCAAGGTGACCCGGATCGAGATCAAGGACATCCGCCCGCCGGCCGACTTGGTGAACAGCATGGCCCGGCAGATGAAGGCGGAACGCGAGAAGCGCGCGGTGGTGCTGGAGGCTGAGGGGGCACGGGCCGCGCAGATCCTGCGCGCCGAGGGGATGAAGCAGGCGGCGGTGCTGGAGGCGGAAGGCCGGCGCGATGCGGCGATGCGCGACGCCGAGGCGCGCGAGCGGCTGGCCCAGGCGGAGGCCGAGGCCACCCGGATGCTGGCCGGGGCGATCGGCGAGGGAGGCGTCCAGGCCGCCAACTATTTCGTCGCCCAGAAATATCTGGAGGCGCTCGGTCGCTTCGCCACCTCCCCCAACCAGAAGACCTTCATCCTGCCGATGGAGGCCAGCGCCGCCCTGGGCTCGATCGCGGGGATCGCCGAGCTGGCCAGGGAGGCGATGGCGCAGAACCGGGCCGCTCCGGCAGCCGCGCCCTGGGGGGCGCGTCCGGGCGAGTCGGGCTGAGAGGGCGGCCCGCATGGAAGCCTGGCAATGGGCCGCGATCGCCGGGATGCTGCTCCTCCTGGAACTGGCGACCCCCGGCTTCTTCTTCGCCTGGCTGGCGGTCGCCGCCGCCGTCGTCGCCGCGGTGGCCTGGTGGGCGCCGCAGCTCGTCTGGCAGGTTCAGGCCCTGGTGTTCGCGCTGGCAGCGGCGCTCGCGGTGCTCGCCTGGTTCCGCTTCCGCCCGGAGCCTGCCGCCACGGCCGAGCCTGGCCTCAATCGCCGGGGCGAGGCGCTGGTCGGCAGCCGGCTCGTCCTCGACCAGCCGATCCAGAACGGCCGCGGCCGCGTGCGGATCGGCGACACCAGCTGGCCGGTCAGCGGCCCCGACCTTTCCGCCGGCACGGCGGTGCGCGTGGTCCGGGTCGACGGCAACCGGCTGGTGGTCGCCGCCGAGTGACGTGGTTTCAGGCGGGTCTCAATGGCTGCCACTGGACGCTCGCGCCCGCCCGTGGCACTAGTTCCGGCACGGGTGGCCGTCGTCAGAGCGGCCTGCCGCCGCGCGTGCGGGCGTGGTGGAACTGGTAGACGCGCCGGACTCAAAATCCGGGTGTCAAGCGCCGCGAGCCCTTGGAAACGCTAGGTTTTTTCGGTAGGTGAGCAGAGCCCGGGCGCAGGTCGGGCGCAGACCTCGAAAGCGGGCGTGGTGGAATTGGTAGACGCGGTGGCCTCAAAAGCCACTTCCCGAGAGGGAGTGTCGGTTCGAGTCCGACCGCCCGCACCACCCAAGCAAAAGGCCCGGACGATGCCGGGCCTCCCTGTCATGGCCGGCGCGCCGGCTAGGTCTTGATGATCCAGTTCATCATCATGCTGGGCTGCATGTTGTTGTGCGCCTGCCCGCTGCCTTGGGACCCGGACGTCGAGCTGCCGATCACGGCCGTGGCACCGGTGCCGGTTACGGGCGTGCCAGCCCCGGCATTGGCCCCGGTATAGGCGTTGTAGCTGTGCGTGTGCGCCGGCATCTGCGCCGTGGTCAGCGTGTGCGTCTGCGCGCCGCCAGTGGCCCCGATCGTGAGGCTGTCGATCCCGCTGGCGGCCTCGGTCACCCGGTTCGCGTTGGTGCCGCCCATGTTGTCCAGGCCGACCGGCACGCGGCCGCGCAGATCGGGGACGTTGAACGTGGTCGAGCCATTACCGGCACCGAAGCGGGTCCCGAGCAGGCTATAGAGGGCGGCGTAATCGGTCCGGGAGACCGCCTGGCCCGAGCACATCAAAAAGCCCGGCGGCGCTACCACGCCCCCGAAGGGGAAGCAGACGCCGCGCAAGCCGTCGAGAAGATCATGTAGAGCTGCCAATCATCGTCCCTGCCTTTCGCTTACAGGAAATCGGGGACTTTCGGCATCGCGACTGCCGGAAAGCCCTTCTTGTTGGGCAGATCGCGCAGCGTCTTGCGGTACGCGAGCAATGCCTTGAACTGATCGGCCGTCAGTGCCGTCTTGCCGCCGGCGTCGACCTCGTCGCGGTGGCGCGCCACCAGCCAGTCGGTGGCCTTGAGCGCGGTGTCACGCTCCGCGCGCGCAGCGGCCGCGAGCTGTTCCACCGAAGGTGCCGGCAGGTCAGCCCACATCGGCAAGCCGTCGGGACCAACAACGCGCTCCTTCCCGGCCGGCGCCGCATCCAAGGCGAACTCTTGGAACGTGCTGTACGGCACGGCAACGGCATCCTCGGGCCACGTTCCAGCAGCCTCATAGTCGGCGCGGAAGGCCGAGGGATAGAAGGCGTTCGCCGTGGCCGAGAAGAACATTTCCGGTGAGTTTTCCATGTCAATGACCTACCGCGCGAACAAGAACGGAAGTTTGTGAGGGGTTCGGGGAAGGCGTGCCGGAAGCGGTGTACGCGACCCAATCGAAGTTCGCCGCACCGGGCGATCCAACGGGGCAGGCAAATCCGACCGCATAGCCACCAGCCGCAGATGTCAGGTTGGCGAAGCTCAGCCCGCGACAGGCATTTGGGAATGGGATGGGATACGAGGTCCGACTGTAACCAGCACCGAGGTTGTTGGTGTTGGAGGCAACAAACCACTGCTCAATGAGGCCACCGGGCAATTTCTGATACCCGCTTGCTGCCAGGGACTGGTTAGCCCCGGTGAACGCGTCCGCCAGCTTCTTCGGCGTCAGCGCGCGCACGTCGTCCGCCAGCGCCCGGGCTTCGGCCGAGGTAGCGATCTCGATCAGGCCGCCAATGGATTCCGTTGCGCTCGCCGGGCCAGTCACCGGCCCCGTCAGCATGCCGCCCGACAGCGGCAGCGCATTCGCCACGGCGAACGACGCGAGGTTGATGCCGACCAGCACGTCGCCGGCGCTGGCCGGGCTGGCGAGCGTGACGGTGCTGCCATTGGCCGCCGTGTAGTCGACATTCGGGTCGAGCAGCGCGCCGTTCTTGAAGAACAGGCAGCGGCCCGGCGTGTAGTTGACCAGTACCTGCGTCTGGCCCTGGGCCAGCGTGACCGGCGTGAAGCTGAACAGCGCGTTGAGGGGGCTGTTACCAAGGTAAGCCATGTCCCAGCCTCCTTATGCGAATTTGATGATGTAGTTCATGGCGACGTTGCGCGGGCGCGTTTCAGTGCCTGCATTGATGCCGTCAAGCCCCTTGTTGGCTGCAAGATAGTCCAACCCGGCTTGCGTACCGGCCAGGAAAGCGTTGGCGCCTACCCTGCCGATATTGTACGGAACGCGCATGGAATCTGACTGCAAAGTTCCGATCGTGCGCCCTGTATCCACACCGCGCCCCTGGTCCAGGCCGCGCACGAATTCGCCGCGCAGGTCAGGCAGCCTGAACGTGGTCGTACCATCGCCAGTCCCATAGGTCGTGCCGATGGACGCGAACAGCTTCGCGTAGGCCGTGCGGCTGACATTCGAGCCGTCGCACAGCAGCCATCCCGCCGGTGGCACCGGACCCGCGTAAGGCAACACGACCCCAGCCGGCACGGCGTTCTGCACGAAGGCGGTGGAAGCCGGCATGCTCGACGAATCGCCCGGCGCCGCCGTCGGAATATTGCGCACGGGCGCGCTGTCGTAGTTGAGGCGGCCCATATCAGAGCTCCGTGGCCGAGATCACGAAATCGATCGCGTTAGCCTCGCTGGCGTGCACGTTCAGCGTGTCGGTCGGCTTCAGGATGATCTGCGCCTCGGGCTTGAGGGTCAGGGTGCCGTTGGTCGGAACCGAGGCCTTGTAGAGCACGTGTTTGGTCACGCCGCCGCTGGTGACGGTGACGGTCACCGTGGGCGTCTTGTCTTCGGTCGTGTTGCAGAAGGTCGCCGACGTAATGACCGTGCCCGCACCGGCCGCGCCGGTATAGGCCACGCCAGGCGTGGTGCCGCAGGTGCCGAGCGCGTTCTTGAATGCTGCTGCCATGGGTTAGCCCCCGAGAATGATTGCGTAGACGATCGCCATTTCATTGGCCGTCTGCTGGACGAATTCGGTGTTGGCGACCTGCTGCGAGCTGTCGCCAGCCGCCGCCGTGGGCGCGGTCGGCGTGCCGGTCAGGGCCGCATTGCGGTAGTCGTTGGTGGATGGCCGCACGCTGGCGCCGTCGCACCACAGCTCGGCGTTCTTGCCCTGCTCCACGGCCACGCCGGTGCCGGCCGCCGTCTTGACGGTCAGCGTGAAGTTCCCGCTGGTCTGGTTCGAGACGATCCAGCTCTTGGCGGTGGCGGGGACGATCACCGAGATGTTGCCGGTCAGCACGCCAGTGAAGGCCAGGATGCCGTTGCCGGCCTCGGCAGCAGTGAGCGTGACGTTCTGGTTGCCGGCGACGCTCTTGGACAGGATGCCGTTGACCGTGTCCTGGACGAACTTGGTGTTGGCGATCTTGCCGGAGCGGTCGCCCAGAACCACGTCGGGCGCGGTCGGCGTGCCAGTGAAGGCCGGCGAGTTCTTCGGCGCTACGGTGTCCGGGATGATCTCGCCGTTCACCAGCTTGTCCTGGCGGTCCTTCAGGTAAGCCGTGCGGTTCGCCAGGTTGAGCAGCGGCCGGTTCGACGTGCCGCCGACGCCGCCTTGTACAGGGTCAGTGGTCTCGAGCTGGTATACGCCGTCGTCCCACTGAATTTGTTCTGGTTGGTTCGCCATGGTCTAGTCGCCGATCAGAAGTTGATCGTCCACGTTCCGGCGAACGTGATGTCCGATTCTTTGTGGAGCGGGTTCGAGCGGTTCTTGCGGGCATAGAGCATGCCGCCTGCCGTGAGCAGGCCGAACTCCGCGATGGCCTTGCCGTTGGCCTCGGCGGTACCCAGCGAGAACGCGAACCGCGCCTGGTTGGTGGCCGGGTAGCTGACCAGGTCGATCGCCTTGGTGTAGGGATCGGTGATGGTCGTGTTGCCGGTGCTCGGCGCCACCGGGTTGGCGCCGAACGCGATCTGGGTGACGCTGCGGTTGGCCACGTCGCCGCCGAGAAGGCGCGCATGGATCAGCTTCGAGTTGGCGACGATCAGGTTCTTCTCGTCGACAACCTCGATGAGCTGGCCGCGCCGGTAGACCTCCAGGTAGAAGTCCCCGGTCGGCGGGCGTTCGAATTGGTCGTGAAAGGAAAGGCTCAAGCCGACCTCCGTTAGATACGGAGATTGTCCCGTCACGACCCGCCTAGAGCGACTCGGTCAGGATCTGGCCGCCGGCATGGGTGATGATGCCATTGTGCGTGCGCAGGCCGTTGTAGCTGTAGGCGTAGGCGATGCTCAGCTCGGCGTCGTCGGCAGGCTCGGCCAGGGTATCCTGCATGGCGGCCAGGGTGGCCTGCATGGCGAAGTCCGGGTCGTCGGGCTCGTCGAACGTGTCTTCGAGCGTGGCCTGTATCGACCAGTCGATCAGACCGCCGTCGGTGGGCGGCGTGAAGGTGTCGGACATATCCGAGCCGCGCAGCAGCAGCGACCGCAGATGCGTGCCGGCATCGCGCAGCCGGCCGATCAGCTCGCGGACGATCTGCTGGAAGGCCGTAATGTCGGCGCCGCCCTCGAAGTCGTAGCCATATTCGACGTCAAACAGGCCATAGATCGGGATGGCGCTGGCATTGTAGTTCCAGGTGCCATCATGGGTGATCGCGCCATCGTAGAGCGGGAAGGTCTCGCCATAGATGGTGACGTCGGTCACCTTGGCGTCCTGCCCGGTGAACACCTTGATGGCTTCTTCCATCGCCACGTTGTTCGCGCGCGGGCGCAGCACCTCGGCGATGATGCGCGGGCCGTAGGAGGCATCCAGCTCGCCCTGGATGCGCGGCACCGCGTAGTAGCTGCCCAGCAGGTCCAGCCACTCGCCCTGGGCCGTCTTGGTGTTCAACTGCTTGAGCGCCTCGACGATCTGGCGCCGGGCCTCCTGCAGCTCGACGGCCATGGCCTCCATGTAGGACCACAGGATGTTGGTGTAGCCGTAGAGGTGGTCGCCGTTCGAGCGGGCGACGTCGTTCTGCCCGTCGATCAGCACGCGCGCCGACAGCGCGGCGAGCTCGGACTGGTCGCCGTACTGGATGATGTAGCCAGGCTGGGCCGCCAGGTAGCTGATCAGCGAGGCGACCGTGTACTGCGACAGGTCGATGTCCAGGCCGGCCTCCGGATGGCCGGGCACCGTGGTGGTGAGC
>NZ_WUJP01000214.1 GCF_009806515.1 Geminicoccus flavidas
CGGGCGTCGGCCACCTTCCAGGACATTCCATCGCGGTGGGTGAGCCGCAGGGCCAGGAACTGATCCGCCTCGACGACGAAGATGCGGTGCAGGTAGGCCAGGAGCTTCGGAGTGAGCTGCATGTCAGGTCAGGTCGATCGCGCCAGGCATCAGCTTGGTGCGCTTGTTCGGCTGGACGCTGGCCAGCGGCTCGGAAGGAACGAAGTCGTAGACCCCCTCGATCTCCATGACCTGCGCGATGATCTCGGCCAGGATCGCCGGCTGGCCGATATCCAGGGACCGAATGTAGCCGAAGATCGCCTGCTCGGCCTGGGTGAGCAGGGTGGGCTTGTCGTAGCCGGCTAGCGGCGTGAGCACGCCGGCGACGTCCACGACCTGCTCGAAGGCCGCATGCACGTCCACCTTGACGCCGGCCGCCTTCCAGCCGGGCACCTTTCTGCCGCTGGCGTCGACGTAGCCGTAGATCACCTCCCGCGCCCGCTCGACCAGGGCGCTGGTGGTGTTGCCGACACCGTTGTGAACGTAGCACTGCACCCAGGCGATCGGCTGGTTGGGGTCGTCGAGGTAGGGCTCCACGACCGCCGCCGCCACCACGCGCTCGATCAGGTTGCCCTGGGCATCTTCGCGCGTCGTGGACTTCAGGCCGTAGTCGATGGCCGCCACCGTGCCCCGGTTCAGGGACTGGATGAAGGCGTTGAACCGGACCTTGCGGTCGTCCTCGCTTTCCGCGTCGGTGCCGCTGGCGAAGTCGTCGAGGTTGGTGGCGCTGACCAGGCCGTCTGGGGTGGGCGACAGGGTGAAGACCTGGCCGGCCATGATGTTGCCGATGACGCCCGGCGAGTCGGCGGCGACCAGGATGTCGGCGAAGGTGTTGCCCGGCGGGATCGTGACATCCTCGCTGGACGTGTAGTCCACGCGGCCATTGGCCGGGGAGAACGAGGTGCCGGCCGGGATCAGCACGGGCTGATCGCTGGCCTCGATGGTCACCCGCACCAGGCCGGCCGCCGCCACGGCATCGATCGGATCGAAGCTGAACGAGGTGTAGACCGCCGTCTGGATGCCTTCGATCAGGCCGATGACGAACTGCTGGTACATCTCGT
This sequence comes from Geminicoccus flavidas, assembly GCF_009806515.1. Lineage (GTDB taxonomy): Bacteria > Pseudomonadota > Alphaproteobacteria > Geminicoccales > Geminicoccaceae > Geminicoccus > Geminicoccus flavidus. The sequence continues at coordinate 1,101 of NZ_WUJP01000214.1, forward strand.
CCATTTCAGCCGCCGGCGCCTCGACCAGCGTCCGAAACACCGAGCCGATGTTGAAGTCCGTCACCTTGTTCTGGGTGGACTTCATCACGTTGCCAATCGAGGCAACGATCGACACAAAATCCTTGGTCTGAAAGGCCATCTATGATCCTTGTGCCGTGGTCGATACTTCGACCGCATTGCCGGAGATCGGCTCGGCCACGACGGTGATTCGGGTGGTGTCGCCAACGGTGTCCGCCACGGCACTGCGGATCCGCGCGATACGCGGGTCAGCGGCCACGGCGGCGCGGGCGTATTGGGCGCACAGCAGCGCCTTGGTGGGCCCGTTCACGGCCCCCAGCATGCGCTTGACCAGCGAGCCGTAGTCCTGGTGGTAGAGCAGCTCGCCGCGCGCCGTGTCGACGCGGTGCTTGAGCGCCTGGCGCAGGTTCGAACGGCCGGTGACCACCTTGAAGTCGCCGTCCTCCACCTCGAGGCGGCCACGGTTCAGCGCCATGTCCGCTTCGAAGACCTGGTCTGGATTGGTGTTGACCACCTCCGGCCGCGTCGGCGCCGGAACCATGATGGCCTGACCGGCCACGGCCACGCGCGGGCCAGCCGCCGTATCGCTGACAAACGGCGGCAGCAGGTCGTTGATCGCGATCAGCTCGTACCAGCGGCCGGCGTCGCCCAGCTCGCGGGCGGCGATCTTTTGGAGGCTATCGCCACGCCGAACCTCGACGTAGCGATAGCCATAGAGTTCGCGGTCGAATTGAGTGCTCATGCCGCGATCGCCATGCCGTCGGTGGCTGCCTGGATGGTGCTGCCGAGCTGGTCCGTGGACATCGGCTGCAGGACCGGATCATTGGCCGCCAGGGTGCGCAGCGCCGTGTTCGAGCTCTGCGTGATGGTGATCGGGTCGGGGCCACCAGTGGGCACCGCCTTGTAGAAGGGGTTCTCGCCAGAGATCGTGCTGATCGGGCGGCCGCCAGCCGTCGACGAGCAGTTCGAAGCGCCGAACATGGGCGTGTAGTCCGGGTAGAAGATTTTCTTGCGCAGCGCGTTCTTGAACACGCAGAAGATGTTCGAGTAGGCGCCCGCGATCTGCTGCAAGCGGGTCTTGATCTGGCCGGGAATACTGGCTACCGCCGCCAGGGTGCGGAAGATGTTCACGCCGGCCTGGGCGACAGATTGCGCGATGCTGATGAAGCTGCCGGCGAGATTGTCGATGGCCGCGATGGTGCCGCGCACCGCGCTGTAGAGCTGCTGGGTGAACTGCAGGAACGCTTTGACCGGCGCCACCAGCGTGTTCTGGACGAACTGGTTCACCTCGTTGATGAAGGCGGTGATCTTCTTGACCGAATCGATGATGCTGGCGATGCCGAGCTTCTCAGTCAGGCCGCTGCCGAGCGGGCCGGAGGACAGGTTCAGGCCGGCGAGCTGATCGACGTTCTGGTCGAGGATCGCCATGGAAATCTGGTAGCGGCACAGCAGCGGGCTGGCCTTCGAGCGGCGCAGCACGAACGACGTCGGCGCCACCACGCCGCTGAACTGGTCGAGCGTGTCGCTGAAGATCAGTTGCACCAGGTCCGGGTCGCGCCCCTGAAGCACGGCGTCTTCGCGGCGCTCGTGCCACTGCGTGAACACCTGGTCGAACAACTGGCGGAAGCGGGTCTCGCCGTCGGCGCCGGCAAACCCCTGCCCGCGCCAGCCGGTGCTGCCGGCGATGTTCACGATCGGCACGCCCGGGCCAAAGTTGTCGGCCCAGGCACCGCCCAGGGTCTGCTGAACGTTCATGCGCGACGTGTCGGTGCGCGTGAGGTCTTCCGGCCGGATGACCAGATCGACGCTCACGGGCGCGTCGCCCGACGCTTGGTCGTTCAGCACGAAGCTGATCGGGCGCTCAGCAGCCTTCTGACTGGCGGGCGTGGAGAAGTTCATGCGCAGAGTGTGCCGTCACGACGGAAAATCCAATATTGCTCAAAATTGAGCAGAGCAGTAGAATCGGGACTCCAACCCATTTTCAGACACGACCATGAAACACGCTTTGTTGGCAATGGCAGCCGCCCTGATGGTTACCTCCGCCCACGCCGGTGACGCCGCCGACGATGAGTGGCAGTTGGCCTCGGATACCGAAATCATCTGCATGCCCATGCGGGACATTTTCCAGGGCATATCCTCGCCCCAGGAGCTGTCGCGGATGATCCCGCAATACACCGGCCAGACCCTGTACGTGGACTACGCCTCGGACCGGGTGGCCCTGTTCATGGATCGGGCCGATCGCTACCCGCCCCGGATCCTGATCCAGGGCAAGGAGCACTGCCTCGCCATGCTGCGCCGGATGCGCACCACCGACCGTTAGGGCACCGCGTCCGAGGTCCGGCCGCCCGCATCGTTCTCGTTGTGGCCGTGGCCCTTGAGCGAGATGTCGTCGGCCTGCACATCGCCACCGACCACCCGGATCGAGCCCTTGATCGTGGAGGTGGCGCCGCCGGTCCCGCCCTCGCCGTCGACGTTCATGACGCCTACCACCGACTGGTTGCCGGTCATCGTGGTCTGCGGCGTGTCGTTGGTGACGCTGGGCGCCTTAATCGTGGCAGCACCGGCCGATTCCATCGTGTAGGTGCCCCCGACCTTGTGCAGGAAGTTGCCGTCGTGCTCGACCCTGACGTTGCCGCTCGGGTCGATGTGCAAGGTCGCCACCGGGCTGCCGGCATTCGCCACGACGAGCTGCACGTGCGGCGCGGTGGCGGTGTTCTTGGTGATCTTCCAGTTGCCGTCGACGTCCTTGCCGGTCAGGTCCTCGTGGTCCGGGCTTTCCGCGATGCGCAGATAGGTGCCGCTCGGATGGGACCACTCGGTGTTGCCTTTGGCGTCCGTGGTCGAATAGACGTCGGAGGTGTGCCGGTTGACCCGGCGGCCCAGCTCCTTGAACAGCATCTGGCAAATCTGCGGGAAGCGGAACCCGATCACCACCGGGTAGCGCCCGTAGAACAGCACGGCGGCCAGCACGTCCTGGTCGGTCGGCTGGCGCAGGTCCCACTTGTTGCCGCTGCGCGGCGTCGCCACCGGCGACAGGTCATTGGACCCGGCATTGGTCGCTGCCATGGGCGCCAGCACCTGCACGCCCGCCAGGTGCGCGCCGTCATCGGTCATGACCAGATCGACCGAGTAGTCCTCGGGATGAATGGCCGCGACGCGGCCCCAGCGCAGAGGTCCGTTATCCACCCATGCCACCATAGAGTTCGGCCAGGTACGGGCTGGATGCCCCGCCCTCGCGGCGGACGCGCTCGACAAAGCCCATGCCGCGATCGACCGTCAAAGTTGAGAAGAAGCCCTGAAACGGGATGTACTCGTGGTCCACCTGGGCCACGTAGTATTCTGCCATCATGCCGCCGCGATCGGTCATGATGTACGACCCGGCGCGGATGTTCTCGTTGCCGCGCACGCGCAGCATGCCGCGTTCGAGCAGCACGTTGTCCTTGTTCTGCTCGACCAGGGCCCGGCGGCGCAGGCCGATCCAGTCGGCCATGTCGTTGTTGCGCTTCTGCTGGTCCTGCTTGTCCTGGCCGCTGTTGAAGGTCGTCACCGCATCGCCACCCATCTCGGTCTGAGTGTCCATCATGCGCAGCCCGTACAGGCTCACGGCGCTGTTCTGGTAGTTCTCGAGCAGGACGTTGTCGCGGTCGTTGCCCTGGATCGCGAACAGGCGCGCGTCGATGTCGCTGACCAGCTCGAAGCGTGGCGCCCGGACCCAATAATAGTTGGCGACGTTCGCATCCGAGCGCGACAGGCGCGATTGCACGATGTCCTTTGCCGGCACAATGATCGGCTTGGGGATCGACCAGTCCTCGTTGTGGACCTTGTTGTAGATCAGCTCGCCGTCCAGGTCCTTGGCCGGGTTCGGCCGAAACACGCAATGCACGCCGTCTTCGCGATCCTCAAGATACAGCTCATTCCACGCGCCGACGTCGGTGAACATCCGCATGAGCTCGTAGACCGTGCCCTGCTGGCTCTGGATGCCCGCGATGCTGGTGACGCCATGGGTCACCTGGATGTCAGGGATCACCGCGCGCGGCAGCAGCGCGTCCTCGGGGATGAAGCCCGCCAGGTAGGGGTTGATGATCTTGTCGATCACCTCGGCGATGAACTCGTTGGCCGGCATGACCGTCTTGAAGCCCACGCCGAACCGCTCGAACAGGCGGAAGCTGGACAGCAGGTCCTCGCCGATCACGTAGCCCGGCAGCAGCCGGATCTGGAGCTGCTGCCAAATCTTGCCGTAGTCCTGGCCGTTCACCACGATCGCGCGCGTGGGCTTGCCGTCGGCCGCCATGATCTCGTCGCGCACGACCTCCGACACGAAGCCGCGCATCACGATGGTCGGCCGGGTTGGGTCCTTGTCGCTGCCGCCAGCGCTGATCACGTTGCCGATCAAGTCGGGCGGGTCGTGGCGCATCCTGATCTCGATCAGGTCCATGGGCTCAATGATGCCGAACAGCGATTCGAAGGAACTGGTGCCCTTCACCGGCTTGTCGGCGAAGGTGAGCGAGAAGCCGCCGGCGGGCTCACGCACCGACTTGGAGGTGCGCACGCCGCTGCCCTCGCCCAGGAAGGGCGTGAGGTCGATCACCTCGTCCTGGTCGCTAAAGCGCATCGAGACGGGGTTGGTGCCATCGAGGAAGGCCCGCCGCACGGTCTTGAACAGGGTCACCCTGACCCCAGGCTGGTAGACTTTGACGGTCGGGCTCATCGCGCGGCTCCGGACGGGGTAGGCGCGCCGGTCCGGGTGGCGACCGTCATGGGCTGGACGGTGCCGACGGGCTTGCCCTCGGTGTTGTTGATGGTGCCGGTGACGTGCACGTTGAGCGTGTTGCTGCCCGCGCCGCCGCTGCTGGCGGACGCTCCAGCCGGCAGCGGCGTGCTGTGGCTGTCCTGCATGCTGGCGTAGAGGTCCCGGGCGATCGCCTCGCGTTTCGCCTTGTTGTAGGCGTCGTCGGCCTGGGCGGGCCGCTCGTATTCCCGCTGCACGATGGTCGAGGCTTCCTCCACCGACGTCGCGGCCCTCAGCTTGTTGCCGGCGGACTTCTCGGTGTTGCGCAGCTCCCAATCCACGAATGCCAACTGCTGCTTGAGCGTGGCATCCTTCACGTCGATGCCGAACAGCTCCTTGAACTTGGCCTGGCGGTCCGGATGCCATTGCGCGACCCCGTGCGCCTTGCCGTTGTCGCCCACGGCATCCGTGCGCATGCCGCTCTCGGCCTGGAGGTTCGCCACGATTCCGATGGCCTGCTCGCGGGACCAGCCCAGGCGCTCGAGTTCCTGCACCGCGTCCTTCATCGTGCCGCTGACGGGTCCGCTGCTGGAGCCTGGCGTCTTGCCGAACTCGGCGCGGATCTTGGCCCGCTCAGCCTGCAGGGCCTGGTCGGCGCCCTTGCTGGCCGCCTCGCGCTCCTTCTGGAGCCCCTGGGCGCGCACGGTCGCGTCGGCCTCGACCTGCTGGAGGCGTTCGACCTCGGCGGCATGAGCCTGCCGTTCCTCCAGCGGCTTGCCCGCCCACTGGCCGGTCTTGGCCAGGTCCATCTGCTCCTGGCGCAGCCGCTCCGATTCCGCCTTGGCGAGCTTGGCCTCGTCCTGGGCGGCCTTGATCCGCTGGGCAAAGCCGGCGTCGACCGCCGCCTTGCGCTCGTTCGCCTCGTTCTCCGCCACCGCCAGGCGGATGCCCATGGGCCCGAGTTTGTCCTTGCCGCCAGCCATCAGCAGGATGCCCGCGCGCATGTCGTTCATGAGCGGGATCATCTTGGCGGCCAGCTCCTGCAGCTCGTTCTGCACGCCGACGATGGTGCGGCGGGTCTCCGAGCCCTCGGTCTTCTCCTGGTCGCGCGTGGCCACGAGCTCCGACAGGACGTCGCGCATCTGTTCTTCGTTGCCGCTGGCCATCGCGTCGCGCAGCCGGCGGGCATCCTTATCCGACAGCGCGTCGCTGCCGATCCGGTTGAACAGGCCGCCCGCAACCTCGTCGAGCGTCGAGCGGTCGCCGGAGTTGATGCGCGCCAGGGTCGAGATGCCCTTGGCGTTGACCTTGCTGAGATCGACGCCCTGGCGCCCCAGGCGACCCATGACGCCGCCAAGGTCGGCGGGCGAGGTCGTAGCCAGGGCCATCGCCTGCGAGGTGTTGATGCCAAAATAGTTGCTCATGGCGCTGGCCATCAGTTCAGGGCGGCCGGCATAGACCTCCTTGAACTTGTCCATCAGCATCTGGAGGTTGGTCGCGGCCGAGCCGGACGCCGTGCCCGGCGACGAGCCGCCGAACATCGACCGGTACCGGTCGTAGACGCCGCCGCTCTTGAAGGTGTCGGCGCCGGTGCCGAACGCGCCCTGCTCTTGCAGCAGCCGCGTCTGGATGGGGTCCAGGCCCAGCCGGCGGCCGAGCGCCGCATAGGTGAAGTTCTGGCCGGCCTCGCCGGCGGCGCCGCCCGCCTGGATGGAGGCGTTGACGCGGCCAAGCATCATGGCCGCGCCCTGCGGGTCCAGACCCGGGATGCCGCTGCCCATCAGGCCGGTGAGCATTGACGAGTAGCCGCTGGCGTTGGCGGCGGTAAGCCCCAGGCGGGTCTGCTGCTGGGTGAAGTTGGCGATCGCCGCCAGCACCTCGTCGGCCTTGGAGAAGGTGCCCGACTTGTCGATCGCCTCGCCGATCATCAGTGCCAGCGCGCGCGAATCGTTGGCGTTGCGGGTGACGCCCATCTCCCGCATCTGGCCGAAGAAGTTGTTGCTCTGCGACGGATCGAGGCCGAAAGCGCGCGCGAACCCGGCGTTGACGAGCACGTCCTCGGCGAGCGAATCGGCGTCGCCCGGCCGCAGGCCCGCCGCCTTGGCGAACTCCAGTCCCAGGCGCTGGCCTTCCTCGAAGGTGACGTCGAGCTCCTTGGAGGCCGTGCGCAGGCTATCGCGCAGCAGGTTGAAGCCGACGTTCACGTCGCCCAGCGTGCGCTTGAGCGTGTCGTAGCGGATGGCCTCCTGCTCGGCGTCGCCGATCTTGTCGCGGACCCCGCCCACGGCCTTGCCGACGGCGAGCGCCACCAGGCCGCCCGCCAGGCCGGCCAAGCCGGAGATAACGCCGCCCGACATCCCCATGCCGATCGCGGTGTTGGTGACGCCGCCGACCGGACCGGCGGCATTGAGGCCCGACGCCAGAATTTGCCGGCCGATCACCCGAGACGAGCCGGGGCCGGGAGGATGGCCCGGCGGTGGCGGCGGCGCGGGCGGCGTGCCAGGCGGGACGGGCGGCTGCGCAGGCGGCGTCGACGCGGTGAAGGTGCGCCCGGTGACGTACTCGAAGTGCTGCCGCATCGCGCGGGCGCGCACGGCAGGGTCGGAGTACATCTTCGACCAGTCCAGGCTGAAGAAGTCCTGACCCTTTTGACCGGTAGCCTTGAGCTTCGAGTTGAAGGCACCCGAAATCTTCTGCAGGTTCTCGTACTGAGCCTGCATCTTTTTCAGATCGTCGATCGAAGCCTTGCTGATCGGACTGTACTTGACCTTGTTGGCCTCGGCGACGGCCTTGCCCACCGCATTGATCTGCTGAACCAGCTTCGCGGTGGCCTGGGAGACGTCGCCGGTGTCGAACTTGGCTTCGACCGGGATCTTGATGCTCATGAAATGCCCTTGGTGGTGTCAATCACCGTTTCGAATTCGTCGTCAGGATCACCTGCCCGGCCAGCGGCCGCATCTTCTTTGGCCCATTGCGCAGTAATCTCGTCGGCATCGAACTCGGTATCCTCGAATTCTTCCGTCACGTTGCTTTCGGCGTAATGGTGCGCCCAAAAATCAGCAGCGATTTCTTCGCGCGTGGCGTCGAGGAAACGCGGGTCAGTCGGCGGCAGGTTGTACCGGCGCCGGAACGCGAACTCCATTGTCCGGGACCACTCCCTGCCCGTCCGCCTGGCCGTTTGCATCGCCAGAGCGGCGAAAGGAGCCCTCCTTTTCGCGCAGGGCGGCGTGCACCTTGCGCAGCTTCGCGTAGGTGTCCGGGTCGAGCGGGTCCATCTCGTCGATGTCCCAGCCATCCGGGGCCGCGACCGTGAGCACCTTCAGCGCGGCGATCCAGCCGGCAACCGCCTCGAGCCACGGCGTGGGGGTGTCCACGCCCTCGGTGAGGCGCGAGTATTCCGAGCCGATCGCCAGCTCGTCGCGCAGCTTGCGCTTGCCGAAGGTGAAGGCGCCGATGCCTTCGACGGGAACAGTGAAATCGGTGCGGTTGGGGAGGCGGGCCATGAGTTTTCCTGGTGAGATAGAAAACAGCCGCCAGCAGGCGGCTGTCGTGGGGCGTGGACGCGCTAGGCAGCCAGGCCGGATACATCCAGCGCGTTGAACACGGCCTGCTGCACCGTGATCGCGTGCTTCTGGATCTCGATGCTGCCCGAGGCGTAGGAGCAGCCCATGTACTTGCGCAGCAGGTCGCCGGTGTCCTTGTCATAGGACTCGAAATCGAACACCAAGCCCTGAAGGACGGCGTCGCCGTTCTCCATGGCGATGCCGGCTTCCAGCATGGCGCCGCGCCGCAGGACCATGGCGCTCACGTTCAGCGTGTGGCGGGCCATGGTCGGCACCCATTCGGCGACGTGGATGTCGCCGACGCCCGAGGCGGGCTCCGGCGCGTAGTCGTCGTTCATGCTGACGTTCTGGATCAGGCCGATTTCCTTGCCGTCGAACCGCACGACGATCCGGTTACCCGACCGTACTTTGATATTTTGTTGCATTGCTGATTACTCCCGGGTGCGATCCAACGATTAAGCCGAGGCCGAGCCGGACCACGGCACCGCAGCGATCGTGATCAGGATGTAGTTGTTGGGGATGACCGGCGAGACTTGCGCCTGGAGCCGGAGGACATCACCCTCGATGCTGGCCTGGATGTTCTTGTAGGGCGGGTTGGCCTCGTCGCCGGCCAGCACGCCCACGCCCTGCGGCTCGGGCCGCGACAGCTCGCGCAGCACGCTGTCCGAGCGGCTGATGGCCTGGGAGATCAGCAGCGGGTTCGACTTCGAGCCGCGCAGAGAATCGACGGCCTGGCGCCAGTTGCGCGCGGTGAAGTCCACAGCAACGCCGGTGGAGACCTCGCGGCGGTTGTAGTTGCTGTTGATCAGCCAGGTGCTGATCGACTGCACGACCTTGTAGCCGGTGTCGGTGTTCTCGACGCACAGCACGCCGCCGTTGATCAGCACGTCGGTCTCGGTCGGGTTGCGCAGGTCGCGCTCCAGGGCCACGACCTTCAGCGCCTTGTTGGTCATCGGCGTGCCCGGGTTCACGCCGGCGAACGCGCCAGCGATCAGGGCGGCGGTCAGGTAGGCCGGACGCAGTACCAGGTTGCCCTGGGGGTCGTAGCTGTAGTGTCCAATGTGCACGAGCGAGGTCCGGTCGCTGTTCAGCGACTTGGCGGCCGAGATCGCGTCCTCGTTGGACGTGCCCAGGTCGGTGCCGACGATGGCGCGGCGTTCCTTCTTGTTGTTCGACATGAAGGAGACGTGCGCGTCGTTCATGGCCCAGATGGAGGGCTCGGGCGAGATCGGGGTCACCCACTGCACGTCCACCGTCTGGAGGGTCTCGTAGGCATCCGCCCACTCGGCATTGGTGACGATGCCATCCGAGCCGCCGGACAGGTACGTGAAGCCGACGTTTCCAGGCACAGCACCGGCGGTGGCGCCACGGGTGGCCGTGACAAAGCCTTCGCCCGAGCTGTTGAACCAGTCGATGATGGCCTGCAGGTTCGCGGTGACCACGAACTCGGCGGTCTTCACATCCTGGCTGGTCACATAGTCCAGGCCGTTCAGGGCGAGCTTGTTGTTGTTGCCGTCCTTCACCGACGCCGCGAAGCCCGTCAGCGAATTGATGCGATCCACGACCTGCTGCACGGTCTTGAAGGTCGCCAGTTCAATCGTGTCGATCGTGGTGCCGGAGGGCGCCTGCAGCACGATGCTGGTGCCGGTGATCGACATCGTGGCCGTGGCGGCAGCGCCGCTGTACTGCACGCCGAAGGCGTTCCGCGCGACGTTGTCAGCGGTGTAGTAGTCGTTGCCGAACTGCGTGGTCAGCTTCTTGCCGGCGGTCGATCCGGTCTCGACCTTCACCTTGATCTGGTTGTTGCGCAGGCCGTAGTCGGTGGACTTGAGCGTGATCACCGGGTTGGAGCTGGCGTCCAGCAGGGTCAGCGAAGCCTGCTCCGCCGGGTTCACCCGGACGGCCACGACCGACTGCGGCGCATTGGTTTCCGGGCTCGGGTCGAACGCGGCGCGCACGGCGTCCAGCAGCTCGCCCTCGACCAGCACCGCCTCCGCCTCGGACGGCGTGCCGAAGCGCAGCGCCGTGTTCGGCTTACCGCCGAGCGACCGACCGATGAAGGCGACGACGTTGCCGACGGTCAGGTTTTTGTTCGCCATCGCGCTGTCGTCCACCTTCGAAGCGGTGGTGGGCGAGACAAGCAGACGGCCATCGAAGAAAACAGGCATGATTGCTCCAATCAGACGGGAGTTTTGACGAATGCGTCGAAGCGAGACTTGAAGGCGCTTTCGTAATCCTTGACGCGCCCTGCTTTGGTCTCGACGTAGTAGAAGCCGTTGATCAGCTCGGGCCGGCGAACCGACGCGGACAGCCGCAGGCAGAACTCGTCGAGCGTGACCTTCTCGGCGGCCGGGTCATCTTTCACGGTTGCGGGAGTGGTCTGGGCTTCGTCGCCCGGGTTGGTTGCAGCAGTGGTCTTAGCCATCATTTCCTCATTAATCGGCAAGAAGATCCGTTTCGACGACGCGGATAGTCTGCACTTCGTTGGTGACGACGACAGGCGCCAAGCAGACCAGCGAGCCATTCGTCAGGTAAAGCGGGGCCTTGAATTCATCGTTGACCGCATCGTGGTCTTGCATGCTGAACTCGATCTTCAGCATGCCGGCGTCATCGAACACCGGCAGGTTCGCCACGATGATCCGACGCAGGGCCTGGCGCAGCGCGTTGCGCTCCTGGGGGTTCAGCGACCAGCCGGTGACGGACAGGGTCACGCGGGCGAGCCAGCCCTCGCTGTCCACCCAGACGCCGCCGATGGCGTCGAACGAGGTGTCCAGCTCATCGCCGGCGGCGCGCTCGGGCGGTTCCTCGGACACGAGCTGCACCGTGACCAGCGGCAGGCGGGCATTGTCGGCCTGGGGCGGCGCCGTCAGGACCTGAATTTGTCCGGTCGGGTGACGCAGCACGTTGCGCTGGAGCTCGACCTCCAGGCCAGCAGCAAGCCGGTCACGGACGACGGTGAGCACGTCGGTGCTGGCGTCCTGATAGGTGGCGCGCGGCGTGCCGGAGGCGCTGGCACCACCATCGACCCAGGCGCCGTCGATCCAGTAGAAGGGCCGGTAGAACGCGGCCAGGTCGTTGGTCAGCGCCTTGGTGTCGAGGACGGCCTTCTCGTCGCCCACGTAGACAAGCACCGCACCCGGATCCTCCGGGCCGGCGAAGTCATCCGTTCCCTTGCGCAGGATGCGCCAACGCAGCGCGTCAGCCGGCGGCGACAGAAACAGCCGCAGCGCATTGCCGACAGGAAGGGATTGGACCGTATGGATCATGGCAACATGATGCCGTCACGACCCAGGCGTGACGGTAACCTGCCTGCATGATCCAGATGCACATGACCCTTGAGCTCGGCGACCTCCTGGCCATCAAGGGCGCGATCACCAAGGAGGTCTTCCCGCTGGTCCACCAGGCGGTTCGCGCCGTGGCGTTCCAGACCAGCGCCAACTGGCAGCAGGCCGTGCTCCAGCAAGGCGGCCTGTGGTCCGGCGAGAAGGACCGCTACGCGCAGTCGATCACCTGGAAGATGACCGGCGACTTCACCGCCGTGGTCGAGGCCTCCTACGGGGGGGCCGTCGGCATCGAGAACGGCCGGCCCGGGCGCGACCTCAAGAAGATGCTCAACACGTCGGACAAGGTCCGGCGCACCGAGAAGGGCAAGCGCTTCCTGATCATCCCGTTCCGGCACCAGACGCCCGGCAACAACGCGCACGCGCCAGCCATGCCGGAATCGGTCTACGCCATGGCCAAGGCCCTGAACGCCAGCCGCGTGACCGGCCAGGGCCAGCGGCCGTCCGGCCAGATGGTGCACCTGAACCCGAAGTCAGGCATGAGCGCCAGCGCGCTGCACTCGCCCTTCCTGTCCGACGCGAAGACCAAGGGCCATGCCATGGTCAACCAGAACCAGTACCAGTGGGGCGGGCGGCTCAAGACCAAGGGCATGGAAGGCCTGACGCCGCAGCAGCGGCGCAACCTGAACGGCATGGTCCGGTTCGACACCGGCACCGCGCAGACCCCGCACTCGACCTACCTCACCTTCCGGGTGATGATCGAAGGCTCAAAGGGCTGGGTGACCAAGCCGGAGCCCGGGCGCTTCATCGCCAAGGGCGTCACCGACAAGATGCAGCCCCTGGCGCTGGCCGCCATGACCGAGGCGATCAAGCGGACCCTTGGTTGAAGCCCCGGCCGAACAGGTCGAAGCGGCGCAGCACCACCGCCTTGGGCAGCCGGGCGCCGTGGTGCTCGTTCCGGTTCCGGGGCAACTGGTCGTAGACGTAGTATTCCAGGCGCTTGGTGCCCGACAGGCTGTACTGCATGCCGTCGGGCGGCGCGCCGCCATCCGGCCATGCCAGACTGCCGTTCTCGGCCTGCACCGGCGCCTTGCCCTCGACGATTTCGCCGGTGGCCTGGTGATACCAGAACACGCGCTGCACGCTGTCCATGATGAACCGCAGGCGCTCGGTCGGCGCGCCACGCACCAGCGCCATCGAGAACGGGTCGGAGGCGTTCATCGAGGTGACCCGATCAAAGATGCCCATCGCCCACATGGGCGAGCTGCCCTGCACGGACAGCACCAGGTCGCCATCCTCCCAGCGGCCGGACTGCGCCCAGCGCGTCTGCACGGATTGCGATGCCACCCCGGCCTTGGCGTCGACGGCGGAGTTCCAGATCACGCCCTGGCCGTGGCAGCGCGGGCAGTTGTAGTCGGCCGAGCCGGAGTTCTGGTCGACGCACGGGCAGGCGAACGCCTTACGCCAGCGGAAGGACTGGCCGATGTGGTCGAGGTGGCGATTGAAGGCGGCGGGATTCAGGCGCATCACATCACCAGCATGCGGATGCCGTGCAGCTTGCGCATCAAGCCGCCATTCGAGCCGTCAGGCCCGTTCAGCGTGTGATCGATCACCTCCTGGTACCTGCCCATATCCACACTCAGCGACTGCGACAGGCCGTCGGCGCTGATCGATCCGGACTGCGGCAGATAGGAGTCGGCCACGATCTTGAGCACGGCCAACTTCTTGGTGACGTCGATCAGCTCTGGATACTGGTTGGGCACGTCCTGGAGGCCGGCCGTGTAGTCGAGCCGCATCATCTGCGGGATCGCGCGGCCACCGGTGAGCGCCGTCATGATGATGGCGTCCATCTGGGCGAAGATCGCCGGCGAGGACGGCACCAGGTTCAGCGACCCATACTTGGCATCCCAGCGGATCCAGTCCAGCGGGATCGGCATGTAGGAGTCCTTGGAGGACGGGTAGGTGAACGAGAAGCTGATGATGTCGATGATCGGGCGCTGGCGCGTGACCAGCAGGCCCCAGCGGTCGCCACGGAACAGGTCGGGCGCATAGTCGTAGGCCGGCTCGACCTCCCAGGCCATGCCGTCCAGGGCATCGATCTGCTCCTGGGTCGGGGGCTCCACCGAGAAGAACCGGGTGGGCACCAGCGGCACACCCAGCGTGTGCGAGATTTCGGATTCGGCGGCGCGCACCTTGCCCCAGATGTAGTCGTCGGAGACCTCGACGCCGGACAGGACGCTTGCGGCGGCCGCCATCAACTGGTCGGTGCGGATCTCGTCCACCACGATGTCACGGATGAACAGCGAGTTCCTGGTGGGCAGAAACAGGGTTTCCACCGTGAGCCGGCTGCGCTTGATCATCGCGGGCCCTGTAAGCACCAGCAGGTAGTCGCCAGACGCCAGGCTCGCCGTGGCGCTGCCAGGAATCTCGACGGCGACGATGCCGGCCGCCCAATCCGCGCCCTGCACGTCTTCCGGGACATCGACCTCACCGTACAGGGCGGTCTTGCCGTTCATCGGGTAGATGGCGGCCTTGATCGGCCCGGTGGCCGGGTAGGGCTTGCCGTTCTGCAGGAGGTTGACGGTGACGATGGCGTCGCCGCCGGCGATGATGGTTGCCATGCGAGCTCACAAAGGATGGTGGCCCCGTACAGGCAGCCACCAGGAACAAGCCCCGGGCAGCCGGGGCGGCTTGCTTAGGAGATGCCCAGCAAGGTCTTCACGGCCGCCGCGTCGGCCGCCGTGAGGATCTGGCGGCCGATCGTGCTGGCGTCGCTGATGTTGGCCGCCGTGGGCTGGTAGTTGCCGGCCTTGGCCGTCGAGGCGGTGGTGCCGAGCGCCAGGCTGGATGTGCCAGCACCGATCGCCGTGCGCGCCGCAGCCCCGTCGGCGGCCTTCATCACGCTGCGGCCAACGGCGGTCGCGCCCGAAAGGGTATCGACCGTGACCGAGCCGCCTTCGCCGCTGGACTGCTCGAGCTCGGCAACCTTTTCCTGCAGGCCGACGATGATGTCGCCGAGCAGCGCCTTCGCGGCGCCGGGGCTGATGTTGTTCAGCAGCTCGCGGACGTTGGTCTTGAAGAAGGGGGTGTCAGACATGATGGCTCCTTAGAAAACCTCGGCGTCGCCATTGCTGGCGTCCGCAGCCTTATCGGTGGCCTTGGCGCGAGAGCCGCCCTTGGCCTTCGCCTCCTTGCCCGCATCGGGCTTGGCAGCAGCCTCGGCTGCGGCCTTTTCGCCGACTTCCTTCTCAGCGGCCTCTTTCTCGGCGGCTTCCTTGGCCGCAGCTTCGGCGGCTTCCTTGTCAGCGGCTTGCTTGGCGGCCGCTTCGGCAGCTTCCTTGTCGGCAGCTTCCTTGGCAGCCTTCTCGTCCGCCTCCTTCTGGGCGGCAGCGGCTGCGGCCGCGTCGGCCTGGCGCTTGACCTCGGCTGCGGCCTGGTCGGCCCTGGCCTGGGCGTCGGGGTCAACGGCGCCGTTGAGCACGTAGCCGGGGACAGCCAGGAACAGATCGGCCATCTCGCGCGTGATGGGCTCGGAAATGGACGCGTCTTCGTAGGGCTCGAACTTCACGCCGTTGATGGGCGTGAGCAGGCCGGGACGCATGCGAATGACTTTCAACAGTTCGGGCACGATGCCTCCTAAGTAAAACGGGGCGGCCGGAGCCGCCCCGAGCCCACCGGCGATTACTCGGCGGTGAACGGACGCCAGGCCGAGCCGAGCGGTACGATGTTCTTGATCAGAACATGCTGGTTGCGCTTGGTGATCCGCAGGTAGCCGCAGATCATCTGCAGCCACGGGATGATCGGCGAGTTGACCGCCGCCATCGGGATCTTCAGCATCGGCAGGAACTGGCGCCAGGCGATGGCGTGGTCCGAAGCCGACAGGTTCAGCGCGTAGGCGTTGGTCGAGCCCGGGATGCTCTGGCTCTCGTCCACGTAGACCGTGGTGGCCGAGCCCGAGGCCGGCACGCGGGCCAGTTCGCGCATGTCGGACAGCTCACCGGTCACCACATCCTGACGGCTGCGGTAGATCACATAGCCGGTCTCGGCCTGCGAGGACGAGCGGCCGATGGTCAGCGTGACCTTGCCGTTGGCGGCCACAGTGACGGCATCCGACACCACGGCGGTCGATTCGCCGTTGTGGTTGATGCCGGTGACCGCGTAGCGGTACTCGCCGGCGCGCGACGCCTTCCACTTCGAGGCCGGGCTGCCAGCGGCCGCCACGCCAGTGACCGAGGCCGGCTTGAACGGGTCGTTCTTCGTGGCGATCGCCGCGTGCTGGCCGCCACGAAGCTGGAACGGCTGCTTGCGCTTCTCGTCGCGGATGAACACGTCGTTGCGCGTGGCGACGGCGCCCCAGGAGGTCTGGATGCCGCGCACGTGGGTGCCGTAGGTGATGCTGTTCGGGCTGTTGTCCAGCGCGACGCGGAAGGCCGGGTCCAGCTTGTTGTTCAGGTCGGTCTGAACGGAGGGCGGCATGTACAGGTCGGTGATCTTGCCGAAGTTGCCGAAGCCGAACACGGTTTCAGCGGCCTTCATGACCGGATCGACCGCCGACAGGGCCTGGCCGTCCATGTTGATCACGTGATCGACCGAGCCCAGGCCCTCGATCTGCTTGGCGATACCGTCGAAGGCCTTGGGCGTGACATCCTCGTCGCCTTCGAACAGGCTGAACTCGATCGAGGTCAGCAGTTGCTTGGCGCCGTTGACCTGCTCGGTGGCCACCGGGTCCACGATGTTGTTCTGCGTGGACAGAACGATCGGGATCTTGCGGTAGGTCGTCAGGTACTTCACGCGGCCGACCCGGCGGGCGTACTCGCCATTGGCCTCGGCGGCAGCGCCGTCCTGGTCGTTGAACGAGTCACCCTCGAAGCCGCCGATCGACGACTGCTCGGTCCACTCGTCCAGCACCGCCGTAGCCTTGGGCTTGGGCAGCGCGTTGAACAGGGCGAAGTGCTCGTTGTCCTGCACCGTGGCCTGGAGCGTGGTGTCCAGGGACTGGATACGCAGCGCCGAGCCACCGGTCAGGTTGCTCATCTCGGAGCCGTAGCCGGCCTCGAGCGACTTCTGGAGCTGCGCCAGTTCGTCGGTGCTCATGTCGCCCGCAGTGACACCGGGGCCCGTGTTATTGAGAAAGTCCATGGATGCTCCTGAGAAGGCGGACTGTGGTTTTTAGGCGATCTTGGCCAGCACATCCGCCGGCGGTGCGATGCCCTGGTTGATCGAGGTTTCGATGCGGACGGCATCCATGCCGGTGATCTTGCCGGCCTGGAGGGCGGTCTGGCACTTCGCGAGGACTTCGCGCGGCGTCAGGCCTTCTTCTTCAGCGCGCGCCGACTTCGCCAGCGTGCTCGCGGGCACCTTGTCGGCGACGCTCACGGTCGAGATGCGGCCACGGCCGGCGCCACCCAGCTTGGCGAGCTGCTCGGCCTGCGACTTGATCAGCGCCTCGGCCTTCTCCAGGCGCGCGCCCTGCGACTTGATCAGGTTGAGGGCACCGCCGATGGCTTCGGACGCCTCGCTTTCGAGGGTCTGGTTGGCCGTCTTGAGCGCCGAGACCTGGCCGATCAGCGACTTGACCAGCTCGGTGCCGTCCTGGGCCTCGATGACCGTGCCGTCTTCCAGCGTGAAGCTGAACGACTTGCCCAGCACCTCGGGATCGGCGTCGGGGTCCGTGTCGGGATCGGCGTCCGGGTCCGCATCGGGGTCAGCGGCGGGATCGGCGGCGGGATCGGCGGCGGGGGTGGCCGGCGCCGGGGTGGTAGCGGGGTCCTCGGCGGCGGCCTGCGACTTCGCAAGCTGAGCGGTTTCGTCAGCTTCAATCGTCTTCAGCGTCGCCAGAAGCTCTTGCATGCTCATGGTTTGCTCCTAAGTCCAGTTTTCAGATCGCGCAGAAAGCGCGAAACCCATTCAGCCGCCTCGTCGGACGAAAGGCCAAATTCACGCCCACAAAAGGCCGCCATATCTTCGGTGCTCTTGCCCATACCGGACACACCGTCGAGGAACTTCTTGGCAAACCTGTCGCGGAACTCGGTGTAGCTCTGCGGCACGCCATCCAGAGATTGGATGCGCATGGCAGAGCCACCCGTCAGTTGCGAAACGTCGGAGCCGTAGCCGGCCTCCAACGCCTTCGAGATGATCAGCTCGCCACCCACCCAGGACTTCGCCAGGGCGCCGAACGGCACCGTGGAGATGCCGCCGACGTGCTGGTTCACCGGCTGCTGGCTGATGGCGAGGTTGGTCCAGCGGACCTTGGACACGACGGCCACGCGCTCCTTGGTGGCCGGGTCGATGCGGACGGCCTTCTCCAGGACCGATCCGCCGACGCTCGGATACCAGCGCTTGGGCGGGTTCAGCCGGGTCATGCTGTCCCACACCATGTTGGCGCGCCCGGCCAGCGGCGTGTCACCGCTGTACAGCTTGGCTTTGACGAAGGTGGCGCCGTCGCGGAACTTGACCTCGACGGGTGCGCCGACTTCCCACATCTCCGGATCGGAGATGCCCAGCCGGCGGGCTACCGCCGGGATGGTCTTGTGGTCGATGTCGATGTTGCCGAACTTGATGAAGTGGTCGGCCGAATCGCCCAGCGCCTTTTGCAGCACGATCTCGTTCTGTTGGTCGCGTTCCTCCCGCGAGGCCTCCAGATAGATGAAGCGCTCCCCTGCTTCCTCGGCCGGGGTGGCCTTCAGCATGGACTCGAAGCTGATGTAGTCGGGGACTTGCCCGAGCAGTTGTTCGTCTGAACGCATGCCACGAATGGTGCCGTCACGACCCAGGCATGCGTGCACCGAAAAGCAAAAAAAGCCGCCCGGAGGCGGCCTTTGCAGGGCGATGCGCGGCAGCTACGCCAGGGCTTGGCGGGCCTTGGCGATCACGATGCTCAGCTCGCCGCGCTCCAGCACCAGCGCCTGATACTGCGCCTGGGCGTTCGGGTCGCCCTGGCGCGCGCCCGGCTCGGCCAGCTTCAGCATGGCGTTCACCGTGCCCAGGCGCTGCTGCGCGCTGGACAGGATCTGGCGCTCGGCCGCGTCGGTCTTGGCCTGAAGGCCAGCCAGGTCGGCGAGCTGACGGCGCAGGTCGTCCGTGCTCATCACCGGGTTTCCGCCAGGCACTCGGCGCGCAGCGCCTGGTCCTTGATCGAGTAACAGCGGCCCGGGTCCTTGTGGGCCTTGGCCAGGCAGAAGGCGCGCTGGTCCGGATCGGCGATCGAGTAGCAGGCGCCGGCATCTGCCGAAAATGCAGCGGCCGGTGCCAGCAGGAGCGCCAGCACCGCGATGGTCAGGACGGCAAGAGAGAATTTGCGCAGGGTATTCATGGGCCTATTATTGCTCATTTTTTTACGTTTGTCCCGCCTCGGCGAGCTGCTTCTGCTTGATGTACCAAGCAAGCCCCGTGTCATCGAGGCCTTCCATCGGTGAGGTCATCAGGTCCCGCAGGGCGTATTTCTTCGACAGCCGGTCGCGCGCGCGGTGTTCTTCCCGGTGGTTGGCCACGAGGTCGATCAGCTCGACGTCGTTCTTCTGACCCAGCCGATCGATCCGCGCGTTGCGCTGTCCGTGGGTCTTGGCGGTATCCGGAACGTCGTGCTGGATCAGGTAGCGACCGGACTGGAGGTTCATGCCGACCGCGCCGGCGTCGGACGCCAGCAGGATGTCGGCCTGGGCCTCGCCCTTCTCCGGGTTGAACAGCTTGCGCTTGCGGTCCTTCTCGGCAGCGCTGTCGGCGCCGGTGATGGTCACCACCCGCTTGCCGGCCGCCTCGAGCCGAGCCTTGATCGCCTCGATGTCGGCGCGCGCGTGGGCGAACACCACGCCCTGCTTGTCCGGCCGGACCTGCACCTGCTTGACCATCTCGTCGATCTTGGCGTTGTCCGGGTGCGAGTTGATGACACGGCGGGTGGCCGCGTTCTTCAGGATGCCGATCGACTTCTGGAGCTTCTCGGCCAGCGCCTGGTGCTGGTCCTCCGGCACGCCCTCGAACGAGCCGGGCGAGATCGCCTTGACCGCGTCCACGTCGACCTTGCCGCGCATGCGCGCCAGGCGCGCGGCGGAGAAGTGCTTGTCGAGCTCGGCCAGCGCCTGCTTCTGCCCGCCGGTGAGCTCGACCTGCACGGTCTGCCGCTCCGCGTTCACGCCAGAGCTGATCCGGTTGGGGAACACGTAGCGGCTCATCTCGCGGCGCAGCGCCTCCTTGGACCCCAGGGTGTCGGCGCCGTACTTGCGCATGAAGGTCGCGCGATCGCCGTAGCGCTTGCGGTCCAGCTTCGAGAGCACCGAGTGGATTTCCGAGGCGTCGTTCTTGATGGGGTCGCCCGAGAAATAGCCGTAGTAGGGCGTGTTGTCCGACAGGGCGTCGGTCACGTTGGCCAGCGACGAGTTCTCCTTGCCGGCCCGGTTCACGGTCTCGTGAGCCTCGTCGACCATGGTCATGTCGAAGTTGATGCCCTCCTTCTCCATGACGGCGCGCATCCACTCCTTGCGGGCATCGGGGCTCATCGAGGCGACCCGATCAGCCATAGTGGCCTCGTCGATGCCGGCGTGCTTGGCGCCCAGGTGGATCGCATCGTCGCGAAACGACTGGTGCGTCATGACGGCGAAGTGGGTCTCCGGGTCCTTGTAGGCGGCGATGCGCTCGTCGCGCGAGGCGCCCGGCTGGATGTGCCACTTGTACTTGCCCGGCTGGAGGTAGCGCAGCGCCTCGCCGGCGAACTGGCCCTGCACGATCGAGGGCACCAGCATCAGCGCGCGCTTGACCTTGCCCTTGCTGTGCAGGTGCGAGAAGCCGCCCAGCATGATCGCGGTCTTGCCGGATCCTGCGCCCAGCGCGCCGCCCAGCCGCTTGTTGGCCTCCAGCAGCTTGATGGCGCGCTGCTGCGGGGCATACTTGCCCGACATCGACGGGTTCCAGAGCTTGACCGGCTCGCCCGGTTTGAAGTTCTGGCCCACCACGCTCATCATCTTCGCGATCTGGTTCTCGGCGGCGTGCCCGATCGTGTGGCGCTCGTCGGCCGCCAGGGGCCGCAGCGGGGCATCTTCTGCCGCCGGGCCATCATCCGACGAGAAGAAGCTCATCTGGGCCTGCTCGAAGGCGGCCTGCTGCTCGTGGGCGGCGTCCAGCTTGTCCAGCACCGAGCCGCTCGCATACTTGCCGCCGACGCGCTCGCGCAGGCTGTCGCGCAGCGCCGCCTCCTTGGCCGCGCGCGCGGCGCGCGCCGCCGGATCCACGGTGTCCAGGTGCGCCAGGTTGTTGCGGATGCTGGCCCGGCCGACCTTCAGCGCGGCGTCGGGGCGCAGCCGGTTGTAGTGCTCGGCGAACCGGCTGGTCACCTCCGAGCGGATCACGTCCTGGATCGATTCGTAGGCGCGCGCGGTGCCGCGCATCGACTTCACGTACTTGCCCCAGGACAGGGACGAGTTGTTGTAGGCGGCCGCCGCGTCGTCGCGGTCGGTCTTCCACTGCGACCAGGCCGGGTTGGTGACGGTGTCCCCGAACATGTCGGTGGTGGTGCGCTCGGGCTCGGCGGCGTCCAGTTCCTCGACCCGCGCGCGCAGCGTGGCGGTCTCGGCTGATTCGCGCGCCACGTTCTTGGCGAAGTAGTCGCGCAGCGCCCGCTGGTCCTGGGGCGTGAGGTCGCCGACCTGCTTGTAGGCGGCCACGCCGTCCGGATGGTCGGAAAGCGCGCGGTGCAGCGCCTCGGTGGACACCTGGTCCATGGCGAAGTTCTGGCGGTTCAGCGTGGAGCGCTCGCCGCCGTAGGCCTTCTCGACGAAGGCATCCGCGTACTTGTCGAAGGCCGGCGCCATGGCGTCGGCGGTCAGCGCCTTGCCCTTGCTGTCCTTGAGCGGCGCCACGGCATCGACGGCGGCCTGGTAGGCCTTCGCGTCGCCCGCCTTCTTGATCATGTCCGCCGACAGGACGTCGGCCAGGATGTCGGCCGGCGCGTCGCCATCGGCCATGCGCCCGCCGATATAGTCGCGCAGCGCCTCCTGCAGGTCGCCGCCAGACGGGTCGAACGGTCGCGCCAGGCGGGCGGCCACGCCAGGCTTCGCGTCGGTCGCCAAGTCGGGGCGCGAGGCGAAGCCTAGCGGCAGCCAGCCATCCTCGTCGGCGGAGCCGCTGATGATGGCCTGGCTGCGCTTGAGCTGCGCCAGGTCCTCGCGCTCGATCGGCTTTGCCAGGCGCTCCTGGCCAGCGGCGTTGACGGTGAGGATCAGCTCGGGACCGACGCGCTCGATCGCGTAGTCGCCCTTCTCCAGCCCCAGCGCTGCCGCCTGGGTGATCACGACGCCCTCCTGCATCTTGCCCATGGGGATTTCGAGCTTGTCCCGCGCCGGGGCCTGCATGGCCGCGATCAGCGCGGCGTTGGCCTCGGTCTCGCCCAGCACGGTGCCGAGGATGCGCCGGGCCTCGCCGATCGCGTCGCGCCGCTTGGCGTTCAGGTCCTGGGCGTGCTGCATGTCGGTGCCGGTTTCGACCGCCTCGGGCAGCTCGATGCCGGCGGCGATCTCGTGCCAGCCCTTGGCCTGCGTCAGCGCCTCGGCCGTGGCCTTGGCATAGGTGTCCGCGTGGAAGTCCTCCAGGGCCGAGCGGACCTGTTCGAAGGCCTCCGGCGAGAGGCCCGCGCGCAGCCGGCGCGCCATGACCTGCGCAGCACCGGCCACGCCCAGCACGTCGACCACCGAGCGGTCCATGACGCCCTCGCCGGCCACGGTCAGCGACAGCGAGTTGATCGCGTTGAAGGCGCCGACGCCGATGTGCCGGCCCAGCGCGTTGCGGTCGTGCTGGTCGATCTCCGACAGGAACGAGCGCGCGGCGGCCGTGCGCAGGTCGTTCTCGATGTCGGCGCGCACGGCCTCGTCCACGTTGGCGTCGTCGGCCACCACAAGCGCGTAGGCCTTGGGCAGCGCGGTGCTTTCGTCGATCTCCTGCCCGGCCGCCGCCGCCTGCTTTTGCATGAGCTGGAGCTTCTTGCGGGCCTTGAGGATGTCCAGCGCCGCCTTCATGTCGGCCTGCTTCTCAGCACCCTTCGGGTCGAACAGCGGCGTGTCGCGCAGCGCGTCGAGCTCCTGCGCGAGCACGGCCTTGGCCTCGCCGCGCGCCAGCGCCTGGGCCCGCTGCTCGGGCGTCATCGCGGCGAGCTTCGCCTCCTTGGCCTGGGCCAGATCGGCGGCCAGTGCTTCCTTCGACAGCCCGGCCTCGGCGGCGCGCTTGCCGTAGTCGGCGGCGAAGCCTAGGCCGCCGTCGGTCTGCTTCATCGGGTCGAGGTCCGCCACCGACAGCACGCCGGGGTCTTGCGATTCGAGCGGGATCTCCCCGACCTCATCGGCGCGGCCCTGGTGGTCCAGGCGCGCCTGGTCGCCGGCCTCGCGCGCGGCCGCGTGCGCCGCCGCCAGCATCTCGCGGTGGTGGCGGCCCTCCAGGGCTTTTTGCGCCTGCGGCGTGAGGTCGGTGTACTTGGACGGGTCGAACGCCAGTGTGGCCGGGTCCCAGCCCTTCGCCTTGGCGACGGTCTCGATGAACTCCTTCTCGGCCGCCACGCGCTGCTCGCGTAGGCCTTTCTTGGCCTCCTGCTTAGCCTCGTGCAGGCCGCTGGCCTTGTCCTGGGCCACGCGGTCGGCCTTGGCCTTGCGGCGGGCCTCCTGGCGGCGCTTGGCGGCGTCCGAGGCAGTCTCGCCAGGCTTGGACGGGTGGATGCGCAGGCCGGTGAGCTTGCCACCGGCGCCGCCGATGATGTGCGCGGAGCCGTCGGGGTTCTCCCGGATCAGCACCGGGCTGCCCTTCTCGTGGCCGGGCGGCGTAACGGTTATCCATCTTTCTCCAGGGCCGAGCGCCTGGGCCTTTAGCAGGTCATGGATGTGGTGGCGGTGTCGCATTCAGGCATGGTGCGGTCACGACGATCTGAATGCTCCAGCAGCCTGTTGGACTTTGCGATGTTGTCGGCGGCAGGGAGCGGCTGAAGGTTCCAGTGAACGTGCAGACCGCACACGTTCTCGCCCGTAAGCGGAACGATATGGTCGACGTGATGCTGGACGCCAGTGAGGGC
The DNA here is from genome assembly GCF_009806515.1 of Geminicoccus flavidas. Classification (GTDB taxonomy): domain Bacteria; phylum Pseudomonadota; class Alphaproteobacteria; order Geminicoccales; family Geminicoccaceae; genus Geminicoccus; species Geminicoccus flavidus. The sequence goes on from NZ_WUJP01000214.1 coordinate 24,732, forward strand.
CGTCAGCTCGTTCGCGCGCCGATACACTTCCCGGGTCTGTTCCCGATCTGCCCATGGTGGCGTGGCGAGTGCGATGCGCTCCTTGCGGCGGCGATTCAGTTCCTGGATAACGTGCCTGTTATTGGCCGACCACCGCGTGCGCGCCGCCTTCATTCTGTCGGAATTGTCTGCCCAATAGGCTCGCTTCTGGGCGTTCACCCGGTCTTTGTTGGCTGCATAGTAGTCAAGATTCTTGGCTTGCAGCGCATCCCGGTCCTTCTCCCAGCGCTCCCGGTCGTAGGCGCGGCGCGCTGTCTTCTGCTCAGGTCTGGCTGCCCGTTCCTTATCGGCATCCCATTTGCAGAAGACGCATCGCTTGTTCACGGTGAATCGCTCGCACAGGTGCCCTTGCAAGCAAGCCTCACCAGTGCAGTAGAGGCGATAGCCGCGCGCCTTCGCGACGCTTCGAGGGACGATATGCAGCATTTTCATGCTGGGATTCTAACGTCGATCCAGCGGTCACGACGCGGCCAGCCCCACCCCCGGTTACTGCAACCAGCCGGTTGCGGCTTGGTTGCGTTTTTGGTTACGCGGAAATCTCAATAAAATCATGATCTTATATATAAATATAACCACGTAACCAGTTTATTATTATTTATAGATATACATCATGCGCATCGTACGCGCATGCGCACACACGCGCGCACAATGTCTATACATCTCTTTCTCCTGAAAAATTGGTTTCATGGTTACAGAATTGGTTTTTCATATACATATCAAGTAGTTAGGCCGTAACCACAAGCGAAACCACGCAGGTGATCTGCGGGTTACGCAACCTAAAGGAGGTTTCGGTGCCGACTCGAGGGCCAAGGTCCGTGGTGTTCCACAATGGACTGGTGGCGATACATGGTGTGAAGAACCGTACTGGCACCTTCCAGTACCCGCATCACAACAAACTATTCCTCCCGCTGGTGGATTTCGATGGCAAGATTGGCATCGAGGGGCCGCCGCAACCCATCACCTACCAGGCCGGCAAGGCCACGTTCATCCCCGCCGGGATGCGGATCGATGTCGAGGCAGGCTCACAGGAGGACGTACGTTTTGCCGCGTTGCGCATTCCAGACGAAATCTACCGGCAGACATTTGGCAAGCCGCGTCCTCCTGATGTGCGGGAGATGCTCAACGTAGACGACCCGCTCGCCGCGCACCTGACGCGGGCGGTGATGCTCGCCAGCCGCGCCGACGACGACAAGATGCTGGTTGACCACCTGACGCACGCACTGGTGACGAGGACCGGTGGCTGGTACGCGGATCGGCCTCCACCAAGCGATGACCGCCCACTTCACGATCGGATCCACCGCGTGGTCGAGTACATCGAGGCGAATCTCGCCGAGCCCATGATGATCGCCGAACTGGCAGGCGTGGCCCATTTGAGCCCCTACCATTTCGCCCGGTCCTTCAAAAATGTTGTGGGCGTTCCGCCGCGCCGGTTCATCATCGAGCGGCGCGTGATCAGAGCGCAGGGCCTCATTCGGGACGGCAAGATGCGGTCCTTCGCCGACGTCGCTTTTGCCAGCGGCTTTGCCAGCCAGAGCCACATGAACGACGCCTTCCGGCATGTCCTGGGCTGCACACCAGGCCAGTACCGGCGCCAGATCAGCGGATGACGGCCTTGATCATAGCCGGCCGCTCGCGCGTGGCGCGCACCTTGGCCACGAACTCATCGACCGGCATGGCCGTGATCGGCCCGAGGAAGCGCGGGTCGGTGTAGTGCTGCAGGAAGGCGTGGCGCGCCTCATCCTCGCTACCGAAACCGATCATGCACTTGTCCTCGTCATAGACCACCCAATCGCCCACACGGCGCTGATGAATCACGTAGACCATGGGCGCCGACGCATCCGGCCCGACATAGACGTCCACGGGGTCGCCATCGACGCCCATGCTGCCAACGACGTAGCCGTAGGGGTGCGCCATGGTGATCGACCAGCGGTTGCCGCTGCGGTCCTGCCCTGATCGGGTGGAGCCGGCCGGGTTCTCGATGGCGATCTCCAGCCCGTTCCAGCGGATGCGCGGCTTCAGGTAGTTGCCGGCCTCGGCCTGGGCCTGCGTGGGCGGCGTCCAGCCGGCTGCCATGGCGCCGTGGTGAGCCTTCAGGAACAGGATCACGCCGTCTCCTTGTTGGGGTCCAGCAGCTCGCGCAGCCAGGCGGCGAATTCGGGATCATCCCCGGGGTGCGCGTCGGGCTCGGCCAGCACCCAGCGCCCGCGACAGTTCGGGTGCATCAGACCGGCCGGGATCCACCACATCTCATCGGGCGTGCGGTCCACGAGCTCGTCGCCCACGCGCTTCTTCGGCGAGGCCGAGCGGCCGAAATTGTCCTTGCCGACCCAGATGTCGGTGTCGGGGTTCTTGTTCGGGTCGGCCGGGTCCACCACGGTCATGACCTTGCCGTCGATGCGCCGGCAGTTCGGGCAGACGTTCACGTAGCGCTCGACGCGACGCACCTTGGTGCCGGGCTTCAGGCTGGCAATGAAGCCCACCAGCGCGTTGTTTCCGGCCTCGGTGACGGCGATGCGCTGCCAGTCGCGGTTCATCGCGGCGAAGGTGTCGAACAGCTTGGTCTGGAGCGCCGAATCCGGCACGCCGCGCACGGCCAGCATCTTCTGTTCGGCGTCCTTCATGATGACCGACCGCAGCCTGGCGCGGGCCTCGTCGGAAAAGCGCGTCACGTACTCGGCGGCCTTGGCCTGGCCGATCTCGAGCACGGCCTGCTGCATGGGCGACAGCAGGAACTGCTCGGCGGCCTGGGCGGCCGTGTTGGGCAGCGCCGCCAGGATGACGTCGGCCTGCTTGAGCGACGGCTCGTGGTCGAGGTTGGCCTGCACCTTGCCCATCAGCGACGAGCGCGTGGCCATCCATTCCGCCTCGGTGCGCAGGTCGTCGGCCGGCAGGTAGCGTTGGAACAGGAAGTCCACCAGCATCATGTGGTCGGCCATGGTCCAGGCCTCGGGCGGCAGCGCGCGCAGGTAGATGCGCACGAGGTCGAGCTCGGCTTCGGTCCAGCGTACCATGGCGCCCGGCGGCTTGAGGGGCACCTCGACGCCCTTGGCGTGGTACTTGCCAGCCTGCCACTTCGTCAGCTCGGACTGGACGGCGTCGATGCGCTGCAAGCCACGCTCCATGAAAAGCTGGATCAGGCGGCGGATGAACGGCGATTCGTGCGGCTCGTCGCCATCGCCATCATGGTCGTGCACGGCCTTGAGGATGTAGCCGATCGCGCGATCGGTCTGCTCCGGCGACAGGTGGATGAGGTCGAGGAAGATGCCCATGGACAGAGCATGCAATCACGACGGCGGCCCGACGATGAAACGCCGGGCCGCTGCCGGCAGGCCCCTGCGGGGAGGATGCGCCCGGAGGCTGCCGCATGGCCTGCTGCCGGTGTTACGCGCCACCGCCGGCTGGGCGCCCGCACATGGCTGTCAAGCAAGGCCATGGTGGCATCACGACAAAAAAACGCCGCTCAGCTTGGGGGGGATGGCTGAGCGGCGCGAGAATGGAAGTCAAGATGAGGAAAGTTGAAACAACGCGATCGCCATCGGAATGACGATCGCAAGGCACAACTATGGAATACGAACACACACAGGTCAGGGTCTAAGATGTGTCCGGGCGAGAGCACCAAGAACAAGCCGCCCGGACACACATGCGTCCTAACCTGAGCGAATCATTACGTAAAGGTAATTTTTTGCCCAGGCGGTCCTTTTTTAGGGGAGCAGGCGCGCGCGCACCTCGTTCGCGTTGCTGGTCGAAGCATTCCAGATCGAGCAGAGCTGCCACGTCGAGCCGCTGTCCTTCGACCACTCGGCCTGGGCGACAGCCGCCAGAGCTGGCGTGGGCGCCCAGCTTTCCGGAGCCGGATCGGTCCGGCCGTCGAAGTAGCCCTTCTCGGCCGCATCCTCGTGGACCGCATTGAACCACGTGATGTTGCCGCCCGACGCCTGGGAGAACTCCAGGAAGTAGTGGGAGGCCGACGCCAACAGGTTGACCGTCGAGCTGAAGCTCTTGTCCACGAACTGGAGCGGGTCGGGCATGGCCGTGGAGTCGCTCCACGGGTTCTTGTAGGTGCTGCCAACGCACATACCGTCGGCCGGCGTGTAGGTGGCGGTGGCGAGCACCGTGCCGGACGAGTTCTTCAGCCTGACCAGCAGGTTGCCGGTACCGTTCGACGGACCGAACCAGGCGGGCATGATGCGAACTTTGCTGATCGACATGTCCTTGGGCACCGCGAACTTCTGGCGCAGCATCAGGCCGTTGGCGGCGTTGATCTGGTAGATCCCGCCGATGGCGCTGCCCGTCGCCTGCTCCAGGTTCGTGTGGGTCAACATGTTGATCGGCCCCCAATGCACCACCGGGTTGGAGACCTCGACCTCCAGTTGGAAGCTGGGCTGGTGGCGTGGGCTTTCGGCCGGCGTGTCGCCAGGCATGAAGGTCCAGGAGATTTCGTCGTCGAAGTATGGGCTCCAGGGCTGACGGGGCGTGACCATGCGCGGGCCGTGGCGGCAGTGCGCGTAGTTCACGGACGAGAAATTCAGGTGGTTGTTGGCGGCGTCGTTCTCGAACAGCACGTGGTACCGCTGTCCGGCGACCTGGGTGAAGCGGCCGGTGCCGAGGCCGGTAGTGCCAGATCCCGGAGTAAACAGGTCGAAGGTCAGAACCGTGTTATCCGAGGGCAGGCCGGTCTTGTTCGCCGAGCGCGCCACTTCGTTGCTCAGATTCGGCGAGCCGCTGCCGTTGTCGGCGTAAACACGGGCGCGCAGGTTGCCGCGCGTTCCATAGCCATAGGTTGCACCGGACGAGGACGTCGTGGGGGTGACGCCCGCCACGATCTCGCCCTTCACGTGGACGGACACCGACTTCAGGGCGCCGTCATGGCGGGCGCGGTAGCGGAAACCGACCCGCTTGCCGTTCCACACCGTGATGTTCCCCTGGATGCCGACGACTTCACTGCCAATACCAGAGCCGTTGAACGGCTCGCTGACGAGAGACATAATAGTCCTTGGAGATGAATGGCAAAATTGCCGTACATATTGTTGCGTCCAATTCGCGATAAACGTCGATCACTGCTCAATAAATTACAAATCGTCGCAAAATTCTTGGAACTAAAAACAAAACCCCGCCGAAGCGGGGTTCTGGGTGGCGACTTATGCGGATTGCGCTGCGCCTGCGCTCGCCGGTTTCCGGGTCGATGCGCTTCCGGGGGGAGGTGTCAGTTGCCGCCTTGCCGCCCCAACCCGGCCCGGGCCAACGGCAGCAAAGCAGCGAACAGGGGGGAATTGGTTGCGGTGGCAGGACTTTAACCTGCGACCTCCGGGTTATGAGCCCGGCGCGCTGCCAACTGCGCTACACCACGAAACGAATAGTAGCACAGTATTATTCAAAATAGCGCAACCATTATTATTTTTTGTCGGCCGAGAAAGACTTGACGATTACCCGCTCCGGGGTCTGATCAGGCACGGTGCCGATGAAGCGCCGGCGGCCAGCCTTGTCGGCCACCACCATGCCGTCCTCGCCATCCTCGACCAAGGCGTAGTGCTGCTCGGAACGCTTCTTGTGACCGAGAATCCGGTCCCACTTCACCTTGTGGCGCTGCTGGCCGCACTGGATCGTGCAGCCGTGTTCGCCGTGGGCCAGGACGGTGCCCGAGCGCGCGCCGCGCGGATGGTCGTAGTAGACCTCGTCGCCACGGTGCACGCCGGCGCGCTTGGGGTGCTGCCCGGTGGGCATCGGCTTCTCGCTCATACCTCGATCCGGAACACCGGCAGGCCGAACGACTTGACGAGGTCCGGGCCCTCATCGGTGGGCTCGGCGGCGTCTTCCTGCTGCTGGTCCGCCTGGTCGTCGCCCTTCGGGTCGCCGTCGGCATCGCTGCCGCCAAACTCGCCGCCGGGCGGGGTATCCTCGTCGGGATCGCCGAAGTCCTCGCTGTTGGCCTGGTTCTCCTGCTGCCACACTGGCACCAGCACCGGGTTCAGCGGCGCATCTCCCCACGTCTCCTTGACCGAGTCCTGGCCCTGGGCCTTGCGCGCCTCGTTGACCGTGGCGGTGGACACGAACTTGTCCCAAGCGGTCTTGGGGTCCTCGTCATCCAGGCCGGTCCAGCGGAACACATACTGGTCGCCGAAGTCCGACACGACGTAGTCCGAGAACAGGTCCTCGAAGTGCGCGAGCAGCGGGCGCAGGCCCTTGTCCTTCGAGCTGATGAGCTTTTCCTCGGTGTCGCTGCCCGACAACGTCGAGGCGCCCGTGGTGAAGCTCTCGATATTGATCTCGTCGGGCGACATACCGTAGACCGCGCAGATGATTGCAGTCAAAAAGGTCATCCACTTCCCGAACAGGACGTCGCTGACGTCGTTGTTGAAGCTCTCGAAGCTGGCCTTGGACTCGCTGTTCTTCGAGACCATGACGGGCAGCGCCCAGGCATTGTTGATGCCGCGCACCATGCCGTTCCAGATGCGCTTGAAGGCCGCCAGGTCTTCCTGCGAGTAGTCGCCGTGCAGGTGCAGCAGGCCCTTCGGGATCGAGTTCGAATCGAAGTAGCGGGTGTTGTAGGTGAAGGCGTTCAAAAAGCCGGTCACCGTGCGGATCAGCAGCTCGGTCTCGGACTGTCCGTAGCCGCCCGCCAGCACGCTGGTGGACGGGTTGCGCGGCACATAGATCAGGTCGTCGTAGGTGTAGGCGGCCCGGATCTGCCCATCGATGACCTGGAGCGCGAACAGCTCGTCATCGCCCTGGTAGCCCTGCTCGCTGCACAGCCGGATCGTGGCGCCGTCGACGGCGTACATGCCATCCATGCCGAGCTCGCGGTTGCGCTTGTACTCGGTCTCGATGGCCGCCGAATCCATGATCAGGCTGTCCTCGACCAGCTTGGCCATGAAGTTCGAGAAGTTGTCGCGGCGCAGGCGCATGCGGCGGCGCGGGTTGGCCTCCCAGCCGCAGTTGGTGAAGAAGCCGCTCAGCGC
>NZ_WUJP01001000.1 GCF_009806515.1 Geminicoccus flavidas
GACATCAACGACGCCTTCGACCTCATGCACCAGGGCAAGTCGATCCGCTCGGTGGTCGTCTATTGAGCGGCGCGCGGCGCCTGATCGCTCCCCGGTCGCAGGACCGGCGATCGGGTCGCCGCGGCCAGCCCTCGGGAGGCTCCTAGCCGGCCTGGCCCTTGGCCTCCTGGATCGCCTGCATGCAGCCGGCCTCGTCGCCCGCGGCGAGCGCCGCCTGGGCCCGCTGCAGCGCATCGCCGCCGCCGCCACTGGCGGCCGCAGCCGCCTCGGCGGCGGTGTTGCCGCCCTGCTGCTGCGCCTCGGCGTCCTGCTGCGACATGGCGGCACCCTGGGTGGCCCCGCCGGTGCCTTCCAGCGGCATGTCGCCGCCATCCTTGGCGGTCGTGCCGTCCGGGCTGGGAGCGGCTTGCTCGGCAGCACCGGCAGAAGCCGTGCCGGCCCCTTCCAGAGGCGCGGTACTGCCGTCTTTCGAGATGCCACCGCCATGGCCGGAAAGCTTCGCGATCTCGCCGGCGCAGTCCGCCTGTGCCGCTGCGGCACCGGCAAACACCATGCAGCCGGCCAGTACCAAGACTCGAGCCTTCATCGCTGGTCGTCCTCCTTGGCCGTCCACCGACAACGCGGCAGTGCCCCCAGCGTTCCCCTTCCCGGCGGCACTTGACGACCGACCGGTGAATCCGAGTATTGCCGTGGTGAGGCAGCCGATAATCAGGCGAAACGAACGCATCGGGGAGCGGCTGCGCCGGGAAGGTCGGGCAACTGGGAGCGGCCAGTGCTGAGGAGGCTCATCGTGTCGGCCGTGCTGCCGGCATTGCTGCTGTTCGGACAGACCACGATGGCACCGGCCGCCGAGCCGGCAGAGGTGGGGATCGGCTATCTCTTCAGCGTGCGCGGCCTGGAGCCGCTGGCCCTGGCCGAGGTGCCGGCCGAGAATGACGGCCGGGCCGGGGCCGAGCTCGGGATCGAGGACAACAACACGACCGGCCAGTTCCTGAACCAGCACTTCACGCTGGAGGTCGCCGAGCTGGCCGAAGGTGCCGACCCGGCAGCGGCGGTCGGCGGACTGGCCCAGCAGGGGATCGGCTATCTGGTGGCCGATCTGTCGGCCGACGAGCTGCTGGCCGTGGCGGATGCCGCCAGCCAGGCCGGCATCACCGTGTTCAACATCGGCGCACCCGACGACCGGCTGCGCGAGGCCGACTGCCGGGCGAACGTGATCCACGTGGCGCCGACCCGTTCGATGCTGGCCGACGGGCTCGCCCAGTACTTGGTCTGGAAGCAGTGGCGCCGCTGGCTGCTGGTCGAGGGCTCACACCCCGAGGACAAGCTGCTGGCCGACGCCTATCGCCGTGCCGCTGCCCGGTTCGGCGCCGAGATCGTCGAGGAGCGCCGGATCGAGGATACGGGCGGGGCGCGTCAGACCGATAGCGGGGTCGTGCAGATCCAGGGCCGGATTCCGGTCCTGACCCAGGAGGCGCCGGACTATGACGTGCTGGTGGCCGCGGACGAGAGCGAGGTGTTCGCCGCCCATCTGCCCTACCGGACCTGGGACGCCCGGCCGGTGGCAGGCTCGGCCGGGCTGATGCCGACCAGCTGGAGCCCGGCGCACGGCCAGTGGGGGGCCCTGCAGATGCAGAGCCGGTTCGGCAAGCGCTTCTCCCGGCCGATGACCGAGCGTGACATGCTGGCCTGGACGGCGGTGCGCCTAGTGGGCGAGGCGACGTCGCGCACCAACTCCACCGAGCCGGCGATGGTTGAAGCCTTCCTGAAGGGGCCGGAGCTCGGTCTCGGTGCCTACAAGGGGCAGAAGCTCACCCTGCGCCTCTGGAACCTGCAGGTCCGCCAGCCGATCCTGCTGACCGACGGCCGGGTGATCGTCTCGGTGTCGCCGCAGCAGGGCTTCCTCCACGAGGTGTCCGAACTGGACACGCTGGGGATCGACCAGCCGGAAACCGCCTGCCGGCTGCCATGAACGACGACCATCCGGGAGGAAAAGGACGATGCGGATCGCGGCCATGCTCTTGAGCGGGGCCCTGCCCTTCCTGCCGATGCTGCCGGCCTCGGCGTTCAC
>NZ_WUJP01001001.1 GCF_009806515.1 Geminicoccus flavidas
CGCCTATGTGTCGAACGAGGGCAGCAACACCGTCACCGTGTTCGACACCGACACGTTCGAGGTGACCGCCACCATCCCGGTCGGCCAGCGTCCGCGCGGCATCCAGCTCACCAAGGACGGCAAGCACCTGCTGGTCGCCGTCGGCGACGACGACACGATCGAGATCGTCGACACCGCCACCCACGAGATCGTGGGCACCCTGCCCTCCGGCCCGGACCCGGAGCTGTTCACGCTGAGCCCGGACGGCAACCTCGTCTATATCGCGAACGAGGACGACAACATGGTGACCATCGTCGACCTGGTGGAGCGCGTGCCGGTCGGCGAGGTGCAGGTGGGCGTGGAGCCGGAAGGCATGGGGATCAGCCCCGACGGCAAGATCCTGGTCAACACCTCCGAAACCACCAACATGGCGCATTTCATCGACACCGAGACCCATGAGATCGTCGCCAACGTGCTGGTCGACTCCCGGCCGCGCATCGCCGAGTTCAAGCAAGATGGCTCGGAGGTCTGGGTGTCCGCGGAGATTGGCGGCACGGTCAGCGTGATCGACCCGGCCACCAAGGAGATCAAGAAGAAGATCACCTTCGAGATCCCGGGCCTGCGCGCGGAATCGATCCAGCCGGTGGGCGTGCGCATCACCAAAGATGGCACGAAGGCCTATGTGGCGCTGGGCCCGGCCAACCGCATCGCCGTGATCGACGCCAATACTCATGAGGTGGTGGACTATCTCCTGGTGGGCCAGCGGGTCTGGCAGCTCGCCTTCACCCCGGACGAGAAGTACCTGTTCGGCACCAACGGCGTGTCCAACGACGTCTCGGTGGTCGACGTCGAATCCGGCAAGGTGGTCAACACGGTCCAGGTAGGCGAGCTGCCCTGGGGGGTCGCGGTATCCGAGAACTGACCGCCGACCCGTCCGCCCCGGCCCAACCCATCCCGGCATTGGCCGTCGAGGACGTGGCCTATGCCTATGGCCGGCGCCAGGCGCTGGACCGGGTCAGCTTCACGATCCCGCCCGGGCGGTTCGCCGTCCTGCTGGGCCTGAACGGGGCCGGCAAGAGCACGCTGTTCCAGCTGGTCACCCGGCTGTTCGCGACCCGGCAGGGGACCATCCGCATCTTCGGCCACAACGTGCTGCAGGAGGCGGGTGCCGCCCTGCGCCGCCTGGGCGTGGTGTTCCAGGCGCGCACGCTCGACCTGGACCTGACCGTCCGGCAGAACCTAGCCTACCATGCCGCCCTGCACGGCATCGGCCGCAGCCACGCCAAGGCCAGGGCCGCCGAGGTGCTCGAGCGGGTCGACCTCGCCAGGCGGGTATCGGAGCGCGCGCGCAACCTGTCCGGCGGGCAGATGCGGCGCCTGGAGATCGCCCGGGCCCTCCTGCACCAGCCGAGCCTCATCCTCCTGGACGAGCCCACGGTCGGCCTGGACATCGCGGCACGCGCCGACATCCTGGCCCATGTGCGCGACCTGGTCGCAAGGGACGGGGTCGCGGTGCTCTGGGCGACCCATCTGGTCGACGAGATCGCGAAGGACGACCAGGTCCTGGTGCTGCACCAGGGCCGCCTGCTGGCCGACGGGCGGCTCGATGCCCTGCTGGCCACCACCGGTGCGGTCGATGCGGAAGGCGCGTTTCGCCGGCTGATCAAGCGGCCGGGGGCTGCGCCATGAGCCGGGAGACACTCAAGCGCGAAGCGGGGTTTCCGCTCAGCGCCTATCTGATCTGCCTGCAGGGCATTGTCGGCCGCGAGCTGCTGCGCTTCCTGCACCAGCGCGAGCGGTTCGTGGCGGCCCTGGTGCGCCCGCTGGTCTGGCTGTTCATCTTCGCCGCCGGATTTCGCCAGGTGCTGGGCGTGTCGATCATCCCGCCCTACAGCGTCTATGTCCTCTACGAGGTCTACATCACGCCCGGGCTGATCGCGATGATCCAGCTCTTCAACGGCATGCAGTCCTCGATGTCGATGGTCTACGACCGCGAGACCGGCAGCATGCGCACCCTGCTGGTGAGCCCCCTGCCCCGCTGGTTCCTCCTCTCGTCCAAGCTCTGGGCCGGCACCCTGGTCTCGGTGGTGCAGGCCTATGCCTTTTTGGCGATCGCCTGGTTCTGGGGGATCGAGCCGCCGCTTTGGGGCTACCTCGCGGTGCTGCCGGCCCTGTTCCTGTCCGGGCTGATGCTGGGGGCGCTCGGCATGCTGCTCTCCTCGCTGGTCCGGCAGCTCGAGAACTTCGCGGGCGTGATGAACTTCCTGATCTTCCCGATGTTCTTCGCCTCCTCGGCGCTCTATCCGCTCTGGCGGGTGCGCGAATCGAGCCCGCTCCTGTTCCGGATCTGCGAACTCAACCCGTTCACCTATGCCGTCGAGCTGATCCGCTTCGCCCTCTATCTGCGGATCGAGCCCGTCGCACTGGCCGTGGTCTCGGGCTGCACCGTCCTGTTCATGGTCGGCGCGGTGCTGGCCTATGATCCGGCCCGCGGCTTTCTGGCCCGGCAGCACGACGCTGGAGGACATCCATGAGGCTTTCCGTGCCCCTCCCAGGGCTGGCCGTCCCGTTCCCTGGTCTGGCGGTCCTAGGACTGGCGGCCGCCCTGCTGGCACCCGCTCCCCTCCTCGCCGCCCCCCAGCCGGAAGCGCCGGACTGGCCCTGCGTGCAGCGGCTGGTGCCCGAGCTGTCGACCGCTGCGGTCTGGCAGGGCCCGCCGATCGACCAGGCGCTGGACGAGTGGCGCACCCATCCGGAGGTGGTGGAGCTGATCAACGAGATCGCCCCGCGCCGCGTGCCGGTCGAGACCGCCGAGGCGACGGCCGTCGGGTTCATCGCTGCCGATCCGGCAGAGCGGGAAAGGCGGGCCAGCCTGCTGTTCGCCGGCCTGTTCGACACGCTGAACCAGGAGCGCGGTGAGGTCATCGCCGGGCTGGAGCGCCTGACCAGGCGGCAGCGCGAGTTCGTGCGCTCGATCGAGGCGGACGCGGCCAGGCTGCGGGCACTGCAAAAGGATCCGGGTGCCGATCCTGCGGCCGTGAAGGAGCTCACGGATCGGGTCACCTGGCAGACCCGGATCTTCGAGGAGCGGCGCCGGACGATCCGCTATGTCTGTGAGGTGCCGGTGCTGATCGAAAAGCGCCTGTTCGTCCTGGGCCGGGCCATGCAGGGGGCGATGCAGAGGAACGGTTCAGACTAAATTACTGGTATTGCTTGGCTTTTTCGGCTCCCGGGTTCGTTCGTGCAAAACGCCGTTCCCGTCCCGGCGCAGTCCCGCTGCCGGTGCCGGGACAGGCCAGCATAGCACGGGCGCGACCGGCAGCGCGCGTCCTCATTCGCCGGCGGGCGGCCAGCCCGGCTGGGGCTGGACCGGGACGGTGTCGTGCTGCTCCTGCCAGCCGTCGATCCCGGCGGGCAGCCAGTGCACCTTGCGGTAGCCGGCCTCGACCAGGCGCTTGCCGAGGTTCCAGCTGCCCCAGCAGTTCGGCTTGCAGAACGTGACCAGCACGGCGGCCTTATCACCCTTGGCCAGCTCGTTGATCCTTTCCAGGAGGGCCCGGGCCTGGTCGGGTGGGAGGTCGCCGGCACCGCCGCCCGGGAACCAGACGGCACCCGGGATGGAGCGGTGCACCGGCTTCCAGAGCCTGTCCTCGGGCAGATTGTCCGGCCGGCGCGTGGCCTTGCCGACATCGATCAGCAGGACAGGCCCTTCCAGCAGAAGCTCCAGGGCCGGCACGTCGATGACCGTCGCTCCTCGGAGCGTGGCCGGGGTCTCGCCGACCATCGGTCCGGTCCACAGGCCTGGCGGCTCGGCGACCGCGGCCATGACCGGCAGCGTGGCGGCAACCGGCAGGCCGGCCAGCAGGACCAGCGTGCCGCGCCGCAGGAGGGTGGCGGGCCTCACTGGGTACTCGCTGGGATCGGGAAGGATTCCTGCCAGCTTCCGCCGTCGGAATCGGTGGCGAGCACGGTGAACGCGTCCGCTTCGCCCGGGCGGTAGGCAAAGCCGATCGCCGGATCGCTCGCGAGCGAGATGTCGCCGGCCAGCTCCAGCACGGTCTGGTCACCCTGGCTAATCCGGACCAGGTCGAGATAGCGCGCCGGGGTGTAGGTGCGGGTGAGCTGGTTCATCTGCATGCCGCTGAAGTTCGGGTGGCGGATCAGCA
>NZ_WUJP01001002.1 GCF_009806515.1 Geminicoccus flavidas
GCGTGGCCTCGCCCTGCGTGTCCGGCCCGGCAGGGCGCAGCTTCATCTGGCCCATGCCCTGCATGGCGACCTCGTCGCTCACCCCGATGGGGGCCGAGCAGCCGCCCGATGCCTTGACGAAGGCGGCGGTGGCGTAGAGCTGGCCATTCTTGGTCTCGGCCACCGCATGGACATTGGTGTAGCCGTCGATCCGCACTCGCAGGCGCAGCACCGCCGGATCGCCGGCCGGGCCGAAATTGGCCTTTGCGGCATAGGGCGAGGGATTGTCGTCGATCACCAGATGGACGGCGGCGACACGGTCGCGGTGCTCAGGCGTGATCCGGATCGTGATCGGCACCAAAGCCGCGTCCAGGGCGCGCGCCGGCGCTTCCAGCGTGATCAGCCCGGCACCATCCTCGATCGGGCGCTCGCCGAAGATCGACTGGCGCAGGTCCTGCCAGCGCTCCTCCCGCTCGCTCTCGGTGCCGCCCGCGGCCAGCACCGGGCTCGCGATCGCCAGGAACAGGGCCAGCATCAGGCCGGCGCCCGCC
>NZ_WUJP01001003.1 GCF_009806515.1 Geminicoccus flavidas
ACCTTGCGTACCTGGCTCATTCCCATTCCAGCTCCTTGTAGGCCTGGGTGACATTGCGGCCGTGATAGTCGTCGAACAGGGCCCAATGGTCGCGCTCGGCCGTCGCCACGGTGGCGATCGCCTCTTCCATGGTCCGGCCGGCGGCCAGGGCCGAACGGGTCTCGTCCTGGAGAATAGTAAGATAGCGCTCGAGCGGGCCGATTGCCTGGTCCAGCTCGACGGTCGCCGGACCGTGGCCCGGCACGGCCCGCACCGCACCGCTGGCGCGCAGCCGGTCCAATGCTGTGAGCCAGCCGGACAGGCTGCCGTCCAACGAGGGTGCACGGCCCACGAACAGGAGGTCGGCCGGGAACAGCAAGCCGCTCCCTTCGTCCAGCATGACGAGGTCGCAGTCGCTGTGCGCCGTTGCATAGGCGGCCAGGCGGATGCGCCGACCACCCAGGTCGAGCACCGTCTCCTCCTCGCCCACGGGCCGGGTCGGCGGGACGACCGGCCCTGCCGCGGCGTCGCCCAGGAGTTCGGTGAGCTGGCGCTGGTAATAGTCGCCGCGGGCGGCGAGTGCTGCGCCCAGGCGGTGGTGGCCCAGGATCTCGGGCGCATCGTCCAGAAAGGCACCGGTGCCGAAGCAGTGATCGGGATGGACATGGCTGACCACGACATGGCGGATCGGCCGCTCGGTGCGCCGGCGGATCTCCGTGCGCAGCCATTGCCCATCCGCGAGGCTGCCGCCGGGATCGGTCACCAGCACCGCGTCATCGCCGATGATGCAGCCGATATTGGCGATGCCGTTCGCGTTGGCGGAACTGGCATCCTCATCCGGACCGCGGCGTACGAACACGCCCGGGGCCACCTCGGCCAGGCCCGCGGAGCCGGCCGCCCTGCCCGCGGCCAGGCAGCCGCACAGGCAGATGCCGGCCTGGAGCAGCGTGCGCCGTGTCGTGCCGTACTGCAGCACCCGGCTTCCTCCCCTGGTTTCCCGCTCCCTGCAAGGTGCGGGCCCAGCACCCGATCCGCTGCAAGCCTAACGGAAAGGCCGAAGCCCGGCCAGCAGCCCGGTTCAGCCCAGCAGGGCTACCCCGACCACGCCCGCGGCCTGGCGGAGCTGCCGGTCGAAGGAGGCGAGCGGCAGGCCGTGGCGCAGGGCCAGTTCCAGATAGGTCGCGTCATAGACGGTGAGGCCCTGGCCGGCGGCCAGATCGAGCACGTCCCCCCAGACGGACTGGGCGGCGCAGGGTTCGATCTCCAGGGGCAGCTCGCGCAGGGTCGCCAGCGCCTGGCGACGTTCGGCCAGCGTGATGCGTTGGCGGCGCTCGGCCATCAGCAGGACATTGGCCACTTCCAGGAGCCACAGGTCCGGCACCAGGGCGCCCTCTGTACTCACCAGGTCAAGCAGGCGGTCGGCGCGCTCGTCATCCTCGCCGGGCAGGACCCAGGCCAGTGCCGCCGAGCTGTCCAGGACGCAGGCGCTCACCGGCGGCCTTCGTCCCGCCAGGCGCGCAGCTCCTCGTCCGTGACCTTCTGGCCGCGGGCGGCGATGGCGCTGCGCAGGGCCCGCAACCTTGCTGCCGCCTGGCCGGCATCGTCGGCAAGCTGTGCCGGCACCAGCCTTGCGATCGGCCGGCCGCGCCGGGTGATGGTCACCGGCCGACCCTGCTCGACCTGATCGAGCAGGGCGCTCAACCGGTTCTTGGCTTCGAAGACGCTGACCTGTTCCATGACCTGGCTAGCTGTAATGGCTAGCTATCAAATAGGCTTGGGGTAGCGGCGAGGCAAGCGAGCTGTCCTGAGTCATGGTAGCTGTTAGCTATCTGGTCTCGGTCGAACTGCCCTGCCCTTTGGCCGGTCCCCGCAGGGGGCGCCACCAGAGTCCAAGCCCGCCAGCCGACCGATTGCCGCCATGGAGCCGACGACCGTGCTGCCGCCGGCGGACGGGCCGGTCTTCGCCGCCGCGAGCTTCGGACTACGGCCGCACTATTGGACTCTGGTGGCGCCCTCAGGCCTTGGCGATCGCCGCGCGGGACGGGCGCAGCGTGATGCCCTGCTCGTGCACGTCGAGCCTGGCGCCGGGATAGACCGCGACGGCCAGTTCCAGGCTTTCCAGGAACTGGGCACGGAAGGCGCGCTGCCGCTTGAAGCCCGAGCCGAACTGGGCGTAGAGGGCCGGCCAGCTCACCTCGGTGTCGCGCTTGAGCGCATGGAGCCGGTAGGCCAGCCAGATATAGACGTCGAGCGCCATGGAGCGCGGGCCGATCGCGCGCAGGGACGCCTCGTTCACCGGCACGGGATGGTCGCACAAGGCGTGGTAGAAGGCCTCGTCCAGCCGCACCCGGTCCTGCCATAAGGATGGTTGGCTGGGCGTGCCGGACATGGTGATGGCTCCTTCCACGAAGGCGCCGTTGCGCAGGAGCTGCTGGTCGCCCAGGCCGCCGTAAAAGGTCAGGCGGCACAAGGAGATGCGCTTGGCCTGCTCCTTGACCAGCCGGTAGCTGTTGCCGCCGATCGACAGGCCCATCCGGCCGAGCCAGACCTGCATGCTCCGGCCGAGCTCAATCTCGCGCGAGCGGGTCTTGACTGCCTCGGACTGGAGGAACAGCAGAATGAAGCGGGCATAGGAGCCGTAAGGCAGGCCGACCTCGTGGCCCTGCCGATCGACACCGGATTGGAGGATCAGGGTCAGGTTGTGCCCTTCTCGCTTCCAGATGGTCTCGCTCTGCTCCTTGTGCGGCAGGGAGGTCAGCGCGAACCCCGAATAGGTGAAGCCGATGCCCTCGGTCTCGTCGCCCAGCACCTGATAGGCCGCTTCCACCACCGCGCGCTCGTGGCGGGTGATCGCCTGGCGGCGCGCCTCGTCGATCCCGTGCTGGAGGATCAGCTGGTGGATGTCAGCCATGGGGCGGAAGACTGGGCAGAACGATCCACTACGTCAACTTGGACTCTGGTGGCGCAAGCTATTTGCAGAGATATTTGATTCTCTGAATATTAGTTGCGCCACCAGAGTCCAGGGGATAACCCCGCAAAGCGCCACCAGAGTCCAAGAAAGGCGCCACCAGAGTCCAAGTCCTCCTGTGGATAAGTCGGTGTCGGACCCCGGGCGGCCGGTTGCGCGCTCGGAGCGGGGCTAGATGATTTGTCCGACGTCTGTGACAGGATTGCAGCGGTCGCGGCCGCCTTCCGGGGTCAGGCCCGGCCGGCCAGCTCGCGCTCCAGTGCCGCGATCGCCCGCTCGAACGCCTCGCCCTGCACCCAGCCATGCCGGTCGACCAGGGCATGGAAGGCGTTAAGGGTCTCCGGGCGGACCTTGATGTTGAGCTGGGCATTGCGCCCGGTGCGGTGGCGGCGCTGCGCGCGCCTGGCCGGCGCTTCGGCAGGCGGGGCGGCCGGGGCGGCCGGGGCGGCGGGCTTGGGCTCGCGACTGCGGAAGCTCGCCCGCTCGGAGATCGCCCGCACCTCTTCCGGCGGGGCCGCCTTGTGGGCCGGCGGGCGGGGCTGGAAGTCGCTGAGGTCGAAATCATCGTCGCCGAAGATGCTGGCGCGCCCGCCACCGGTCTGGCTGCTCATCCGTCCGCTCCCACCTCGACTGAAGCCGCCCCGCCCGCCTCGTCCCGCGGCCCGCGGCGCAGCATGGCGACCACCTCGGCGGCGAACGCGCGCGCGTTCACGATCGCGGCGTCCAGATTGCTGACTTGGCCCGGGCTCAGTGCCTCCAGCGTGCCGCCGAACGAGAACATGGCGCGAAAGGCGTCGCGCTCGTGCAGATGGGTGTCGAAGGCCAGCACGCCGTGGCGGCGGAACTCGTCCTGGATGAAGCCCAGCGTGCGCGGCCGGATCGCGGCACTCGTGCGGGTGAACAGGACCGCATAGGCGATCTGGCGGGCGAACGCCTTTTCCTGCTGGCGGATCAGCTTGATCGCCTTGGCGGCCTGGGCGGCGTCGAGCTGCGAGCCCTGGGTCGGGATGATCACGAGGTCGGCTCGGCTGATCGCATAGGCGACCATCATCGACGCGGTGCCCTCCAGGTCGACGATCACGAACGCGGTCCGCTGTGCTGCCGCCTCGATCTCGTCGATCACCGTGTCTTCGGTGACGTCGGCCCGCACGGTGAGATTGACGGGCCGGCCCGGCCGCCTAGCCCAGTCGGACACCGGCTTGTTCGGGTCGGCATCGATGATCGTGACCGCCGCACCTTTGCGGGCCAGCTCCACGCCCAGCAGCACGGCGGAGGTGGACTTGCCAACCCCGCCCTTGGGACTCGCGAACACGATGATCGGCATGCCGCCCCTTCCGCCTGTGCGACCGCCCGCCAACCGGGCTAGCTGGTAGCTATCAGCTAGCATCGGGGGAGGCGATGGCGGTGCTGCCACAATGGGCGGGGATTGCGCTGCGGGTGCCGTAGGATAGCGGATAGCTACCAGATAGCCGACGAGTAGCCGTCGGCGGCCGGGCAGCAATGGGAGGGCGGGGAGCACCGGTCGGGACAACCGGCTGCCTAAGCGAAAATGATAGCTGGTAGCTACTTGGTACCACGTTCTAGTGGCATTGGCGGGATGCGCAGGCCCCTGCCCTGCTGATCATGTCGCATGATGGCCGGTGCTCATGCCTGCCGGAGGAGTCGGGTAGCTGGTAGCTATCCGCTAGCCAGAATGGGGGGCTGAGGCGAATAGAGGTGTCTGATGCTTCAGGATCATGTCGGAAGAACTGGAGATATCTGGTAGCTATCCGATAGCCGTTGATGCTGCTGCCGTTTGGGATCGAACGAGGCCGGAGGACGGAAGCGCAGCCAGCCGGCAGCGGACGGTGCTCCAGCATGGCTGGCAGCAGAAAGCTACTAGATAGCTGATCGCTACCGGATAGCTATCCGGTAACCCCCAGCCGCCTCGACCGATCACATCGACCTCTGCATCGGGTAACCCCGGTCCGGAGGACCCGAGGCGCTCCCGGCCCGCAAGAGCACCGACCAGCCGAACAGTCTGATGGTCAGGTCAGCGCCGAGGGGCAACTGTCATGCGGAGCTGGGACGCCTCTGACGGGGCAAACGGATAGCTGGTAGCTATCAGCTATCCGGCGCCCCCAACCGTCCATCGACATGGCGGCTTTAGAAGGCGGGAAGGGAGCCGGTCCTGGATCGTCCTCAGGCGGCTAGCCGCCGTCTTGCGGGTGCCGCGTAGCTGGGGGAGCCAGCGATCCGGTGGCGCCGGACCGCGCGCATCGGGGGGGCCGGCGAGGGGAGGGGGCCGACCTCGGGGGAACTGCTGGCCACATCCGGGGAGGGGGCACGTCCCGACACAGTCGGCCTGTCATGAGATCCCAGCGCCAGGGCGGATTCTGCCTCGACTTTCGTGAGACCAGTCCGGCGTCAGCCGTCCAGGATCGGCCGGAAGCCGCCATAGATCATGCGCTGGCCGTCGAACGGCATGGTCATCTCCTTCATGCGCGGATCGGCCATGATCTTCTGCATGCCGGCGTCGCGGATCTCCTTGGACGGCCACTCGATCCAGGAGAACAGCACCACCTCGTCCTCCTTGGCCTGCACCGCGCGCCGGAAGTCGGTGAGTTTGCCGACCGGGACGTCGTCCCCCCAGCACTCCACCATGCGCAGGGCGCCGTACTCCTTGAACAGCGGCAGGGCCTGCTTGGCATGGGCGAGGTAGGCCGCTTGGTTGGCCGCAGGCACCGCGGTCACGAAGCCGTCGACATAGCTCATCGCATCCTCCCTGGAATGGGCGGCAACGCGTGCCGGCTCGCCCGACTACCCACGAGGAGCCAGGGGGGCCGATAACGCTTTACCACACGGTTAACCATAGCGGTGTCCCCGGCAGGGTCAAGCCGGTCAGGGGAATGCCGCTCCGGCAGGGGAGGGGGCGTCCTGCGCCACCATCGGTCCGTGCCTTGCAAGAGGCAGCACGTGTGACCACCGACGCCCGGCCGGATTACATGCCAGTCGTCCAGCGTCGGCAGCCGGAAGGGCGTGAATCGCGGTGGCGCATGTCGATGCCATTCTGCTCCATGGGCTGGAACACGCTGGTCGCCATGCTTGGCCCGACAGCTAGCGTACCGAAAGTTGGGGTCAGTTCGTGATGCGCACGCATCTGGGCTGGCATGGCCGCCACGAACGGCCAGCGGGTGCCCTGCGGTCCGTTGCTCCTCCCTTTCCGGATGAACCCGAGCTTCTGCCTCTTCGTCATGGTCGGCATGACGAAACAACAGGAGTGCAAGTCGTCGAAGATGAGTGATCCGCTCCGGACGTTCTGCCCGCCCTAGTGCCGGGGCGGGCCGCGTGCTGGCAAGCAGGCCGCTACGGAGCGTTCAGGGACGACGGTCGGGGTCCAGAGGAGGCGGCGCGTCGTCCTGCAACGGACGTGTCGGGCCGGGACAGGGCGTTTGATTCAAATCAATGCCCGGCCGGTACGGCCGCCTAGGGTGCCGCGGCGCGGAGCTTCTCATCCAGGCGCGACGCACGCCGCGTGAACCTCGATGACACTGCCTGCTTCAGGCAGGCTTCGTTGGAATGGATCAGATTTGGTCATGAGAAACCGTCGATGACCGAGACCACGCCCTGGGTGGTGACCGCCCTGATGACCGTTGTGGCGCTGCTGGGCCTGGTGCTCGCGAGCCAGGCCACCGACGGCGGCTTCGCCCTGTTCGGCTGGGCACTGATGATCTTCGGCATCGCCATGATCATCGGGGTCCACAGCAGGGACGGCGCCAAGTCGCGTGGCGACCGTCCCTGATGCCCAGCGCCCGCCCGCTCAGCGCCCGCCCGCTCAGCGCGTTCCCGACGGGGCGATGAAGCCCGGCGCCATCTGGTCGGCCCCGGTCGACGCCGTGGCCGCTCCCGCCAATACCAGGTCCTTATACGCGTGCCAGCTGGCATGGCCGATCAGCGGCAGGACCACGATCAGGCCCAGGAACAGGGTGGCGATGCCCACACCGGTGAACAGCACGATCAGCACCGCCCAGAACAGCATGACCACAGGGTTGTGGCGGACCACCCGGACGCTGGTGACGATCGCGGTGAGCACGTCGGCCCTTCGGCCCAGCATCATCGGGATCGACACCGCCGTCACCGCGAAGGTCAGGCCGGCGAACAGCGCACCCACCGCCGTGCCGAACGCGAGGAACGGCAGGCTCTCCGGCCGCAGGAAGGTGTGGACGATCAGGTCGTGGAGCGGCGGCGGGTCCATGCCCCAGTACAGCATGAAGATCATCGCACCGATCCGGACCCAGGTGAGCAGGATCAGCAGCAGGATGAACCCCATCACCCCGAAATGGCGGGGATTGCGGGTGATCGCGAGGGCGACGCTGCCAAACGAGATCGGCTCGCCCGCCGCGTGGCGCCGGCTCACCTCGTAGAAGGCCAGACCCATGAACGGACCCACGATCATGAAGCCCGCGGCGAACGGCAGGACCAGATACACCAGGTCGGCCAGCCACAGGCCGACGCTCAGCAGCGCCCCGGCGATGGCCAGGATCAGGCCGAAGGCCATGCTGATGGCCGGCGCCCGCAGCATGTCGCGCCAGCCGGCCGCCAGCCATTCCCAGGGCCGGTCCAGCCCGACCCTTCGGATGTCCGGCACCCGGACATCAAACGATGAAATCATCTCGGGCAACGAGCATCTCCATGACAAAGCAAAGACTAGAGGAAATTTAGTCAAAATGCTGAAGTAAAGCTAGACAATTCAAGTCAATCTTATGAAGATATTTGAATGAACTTGATCGAGATAAAGTAACTATCCCGATCCCTCGATGCGTCCAGGCGGTGCTCGAAGCGTCTCGACGATGGAATGGCAAGGGCAGCGTCCGGCTGCCAAAGATCGGGTACAGCAAGATGGCTACAGCCTTGGCCTCGATCGGGGGCCTGCCGGCAAGAACACGCTATGACGAGGATGTGGTCCGCCTGTTCGTCATCGCGGCGACCTTCTGGGCGATCGTCGGGTTCCTGATGGGGGTGCTGATCGCCTTCCAGCTGGCCTACCCCGTCCTCAACCTCGGCACCGAGTGGACGACCTTCGGCCGGCTGCGCCCGATCCACACCTCGGCGGTGATCTTCGCCTTCGGCGGCAACGCCCTGATCGGCACCTCGTTCTACGTGGTGCAGCGCACCTGCCGCGCCCCTCTGTTCGGCGGCCCGATGCCGTCGCGGTTCGTCTTCTGGGGCTACCAGCTCTTCATCGTGCTGGCGGCGTCCGGCTACGTGCTAGGCATCACCCAGAGCAAGGAATACGCCGAGCCCGAGTGGTACGTCGACCTGTGGCTGACGATTGTCTGGGTCACCTATCTCGTGGTGTTCCTGGGCACGGTCCTGCGCCGCACCGAGCCGCATATCTATGTGGCCAACTGGTACTACCTGGCCTTCATCATCACCATCGCGGTGCTGCACATCGTCAACAACCTGGCGGTGCCGGTCAGCTTCTTCGGGGCGAAGAGCTACTCGGCCTTTTCCGGTGTGCGGGATGCGATGGCCCAGTGGTGGTATGGGCATAACGCGGTCGGCTTCTTCCTGACCGTGCCCTTTTTGGGCATGATGTATTATTTCCTGCCCAAGCAGGTCAACCGCCCGATCTGGTCCTACCGGCTCTCGATCCTCAACTTCTGGGCGCTGATCTTCCTCTACATGTGGGCCGGGCCTCATCACCTCCACTACACCTCGCTGCCCGACTGGGCGCAGGTGCTGGGCATGGCGTTCACCATCATGCTGTGGATGCCGTCCTGGGGCAGTGCCGTGAACGGCGTGATGACCCTGTCGGGTGCCTGGGACAAGCTGCGCACCGACCCGGTGATCCGCTTCATGGCGGTCTCGGTGGCCTTCTACGGGATGAGCACGCTGGAAGGCCCGCTCATGGGCGTGCGCCAGGTCAACGCGCTCAGCCACTACACCGACTGGACGGTCGGCCACGTCCATTCTGGGGCACTCGGCTGGGTGGCCTACATCTCGTTCGGTGCGATCTACTATCTCGTGCCGCGCCTGTGGCGGCGCGAGCGGCTCTACTCGAACACGCTGGTCGAGGCGCATTTCTGGATCGCGAGCCTGGGCATTGTCCTCTACATCACCGCGATGTGGGTCTCGGGCGTGATGCAGGGCCTGATGTGGCGGTCCTACGACCAGCTGGGCTTCCTGCAATACTCGTTCATCGAGACGGTCGCCGCCATGCACCCGTTCTACGTCATCCGGGCACTCGGCGGGGTGATGTTCCTGATCGGCGGCCTGATCATGGTCTACAACCTCTGGCGGACGATCCGCGGCGATGAGCGGGCGGAAGCGCGCGACACCGCGCTCGCCGCCCCGGCCGCGGCGGAGTAGGGGGGCGCACGCATGTTCTACCGCCTGCATCAGTTCGCCGAGCAGCGCGCCTTCATCCTGGCGATCTTCATCCTGGTGACCGTCTCGATCGGCGGCCTCGTCCAGATCGTGCCGCTGTTCGCGATCGAGAACACCATCGAGCGGGTGCAGGGGATGCGGCCCTACACCCCGCTCGAGCTGGTCGGGCGCAACATCTACATCCGCGAGGGCTGCTATGCCTGCCACAGCCAGCAGATCCGGCCCTTGCGCGACGAGGTCGAGCGCTATGGCCATTACAGCCTCGCCGCCGAGAGCATGTACGACCATCCGTTCCAGTGGGGCAGCAAGCGCACTGGGCCGGACCTGGCGCGGGTCGGCGGCCGCTATTCCAACGAGTGGCATGTCGAGCACCTGATCGACCCGCAGTCGCTCGTGCCGGCCTCGGTGATGCCGAGCTACGCCTTCCTCCTGGAGAACCGGCTCGATCCGCGCGACATCGCCGACCATCTGCGCGCGAACCGATCGGTGGGCGTGCCCTATACCGACGAGATGATCAAGAACGCCCGGGCCGACATGGCAGCCCAGGCCGACCCCGATGCCGACACGACCGACCTGCTCGCCCGCTACCCCAAGGCGATGGTCGGCAATCTCGACGGCAACCCGGCGACGCTCACCGAGATGGATGCGATGGTCGCCTATCTGCAGATCCTCGGCCGGATGGTGGACTTCACCGACGTGCGCATCGAGGACCTGACACAATGAGCGAGGCTACCAACCCATGTCCGACCTCTATGTCTGGCTCCGCTCCTTGTGGCTCCTCTGGCTGGTCCTCCTGTTCGCGGGTGCCATCGCCTGGATCTACTGGCCCAAGCGGCGCGACCAGCTCGAACGCCACGGGCAGATCCCGTTCAAGGACGAAGAGGAGCCTTGAGCCATGACCGACCGCCTCGATCCCACCCGCCCGGTCTCCCACGAGGCGATGCAGGCCACCCGCGAGATCAAGGACGTCCAGGACAAGCTGGCCTTCGGCGACAACCCGCTGGCCCATCTCGAATGGGACGGCATCCGCGAGCTGGACTATCCCCCGCCACGCTGGTGGGTGATCACCTTCATCGGCACGGTGCTGTTCGCCGTGCTCTGGTCGATCCTCTACCCGTCCTGGCCGACGCCGTTCGGCGTCTGGCGCGGGATCCTGGGCTATGACCAGCGCGTGGTGGTGGCCGAGGACATCGCCCGTGCCGAGGCAGCACGGGCACCGCTGGTGCAGGCGATCGGCACGGCCGAGCTGACCGGCATCCAGAACGATCTGGGCCTGATGAACTTCGCGATCCGCGGCGGCCAGGTCGCCTTCAACAACAACTGCGCCCAGTGCCATGCGCTGGGTGGGGCCGGGCAGGGCTTCTTCCCCACGCTCGCCGACGACGACTGGCTATGGGGCGGCACGCCGGAGGACATCGAGTTCACGATCCGGCACGGCATCCGCAGCGGCACCGACGAGACGCGCGACAACATCATGCCGAACTTCGGCGCGGATGGGATCCTGACCAGGGAGCAGATCTCGGACGTCACCGACCATGTGCTGGCCATCAGCGGCGGCGAGCACGACGCCGCGGCGGCCCTACGGGGCGAGTCCCTGTTCGCCGAGAACTGCGCCGTCTGCCATGGCGAGGGGGGCGAGGGCCTGCCGGAGCTGGGCGGGCCCCGGCTGAACGATGCGATCTGGCTGTATGGCGGCGACCGCAGCCACATCTTCAGCCAGATCCACCGTCCTGCGCACGGCGTGATGCCTGCCTTCGAAGGCAGGCTCGACGACGCCACCATCAAGATGCTGGTGGTCTACGTCCACGCGCTCGGCGGTGGGCAGTAAGCAGCAACGGGCAATGAGCATCCAGAGCATCACGAACCGGCGCGAGGCGGCGGAGCGGCTGGACCTGGCCGATCCCGCCGCCCAGCGCGTCCTGCCCAGGCGCAAGCGAGCGGAGCCCACGATCGGGGTTGGCCGGGTCTATCCGCGCGCCGTGCGCGGCCGGTTCCGCACGATCAAATGGACGGCCTTATGCGTCTTCCTGGCGATCTACTACCTCCTGCCCTGGGTGCGCTGGGACCGCGGGCCGGAGGCGCCGGACCAGGCAGTGCTGTTCGACTTCCTCCGGCAGCGCATCTTCCTGTTCGGCATCGAGATCTGGCCGCAGGAGATCTATTACGCGACCGGCCTGTTGATCCTGGCGGCGCTCGCCCTGTTCCTGGCGACCAGCCTGTTCGGGCGGGTCTGGTGCGGCTACGCCTGCCCGCAGACCGTCTGGACCGACCTGTTCATGTGGGTGGAGCGGCTGATCGAGGGCGACCGCCGCGACCGGATGAAGCTGGACGCCCAGCCCAACGGCCCGGCCAAGCTCCTGAAGAAAACCGGCAAGCACGCAGTCTGGCTGCTGATCGCCATGCTGACCGGCGGCGCCTTCGTGATGTACTTCAACGACGCGCCGACCGTGGTCCGGCAACTGCCCACCCTGGAGGCCGGCCCGGTCACCTATTTCTTCTTCGGCCTGTTCACGCTCACGACCTATCTGCTGGCCGGCTGGGCGCGCGAGACCGTGTGCACCAACATGTGCCCCTGGCCGCGCATCCAGGGCGGGCTGCTCGACCAGGACAGCCTGGCGGTGACCTACCGGGACTGGCGCGGCGAGCCGCGCGGGCCGCACAAGCGCGGCGAGAGCTGGGCAGGGCGGGGCGACTGCATCGACTGCCACCAGTGCTTCATGGTCTGCCCGACCGGCGTCGACATCCGCAAGGGCCTGCAGCTCGACTGCATCGGCTGCGGCCTGTGCATCGACGCCTGCAACGAGGTGATGGACAAGGTGGACCGGCCGCGCTTCCTGATCTCCTGGGACAGTGCCCGCAACCAGGCGCTCCAGGTCCAGGGGCAGGCGGCAAGCTGGCGGCTCCTGCGGCCGCGCACCGCCGTCTATGGTGCCCTGTTCCTGGCGGTCGCCCTGTTCATGACCGGCACGTTCGCGCTGCGCTCCAATGCAGGTGTCGATGTGCTGCGCGACGCGGCACCTTTGTTCGTCCAGCTCTCGGACGGCAGCATCCGCAACGGCTACAGCCTGAAGATCCGCAACACCGCGCACGAGACCAGCCGGTTCGAGGTGAGCGTGGCGGACCTGCCGGCCCGCTACCGGCTGATCGGCGACAGGGAGGACCGCGCCCTGGCGCCGGTGGTGAGCGCCGATCCGGGCAGCGTCACCTCCGTCCACCTGTTCGTCATCCTGCCCCGCTCGGTCATGACCGGACCGTCCATGAATGTCGGCTTCGTGCTGCGCAATGTCGAGACGGGCGAGGTCATCCTGGCCGAGAGCATCTTCCGAGGGCCGTCATCATGAACGCCAAGGGCATGCCCGCCCATCGGGCCGTCAGGCCGGCACCCGTCTCTCCCGTGGACGCGCGGCAGGAGGCGCGCAGCCGGCGCATCGTGCTGGGCTCGCTCGCGGTCTTCGCGCTGATCGTGTTCGCGATGAACGGTTTTTTGATCATGATGGCGGCGAAGACCTGGACGGGCCTGGCGGTCGACAGCCCCTATGAGCGCGGCCTGAGCTACAACCAGACGCTGGAGCAGGCCCGTGCCCAGACGGCGCTCGGCTGGCAGATGGAGGTGGCCTTCCGCCCCTCCGCTCCGTCCGAGGGCAGGCTCGACGTGACGCTCCGCGATGAGGCGGGTCGGTCGATCAGCGGTGCCGAGCTGGAGGTCGTGCTGGTCCGGCCGACCCAGGCGGGCAGCGATTTCCGCGCCTATCTGAACGGGGTCGGCAGCGGGGTCTATCAGGCGGAGCTGGCCTTCCCGGCGGTGGGTGTGTGGGATGCCTACCTGGCCGCCCGTGCCGGGGAGAATTCCTACCAGCGGCGCGAACGGCTGCTGGTGCGATGAATGCCACCCTTGCCGGACGCGCGGCCGATCCCACGATCGAGCTCCAGCCGACCCGGCCCGACGACATCCAGGCCTTCGTGCGCCGCCAGCCGGACGGGGCGTGGGCACTCGACCTCATGGTCGAGGGCGCCCATTGCGGCGCCTGCATCTCCCGGATCGAGCGGACCCTGCGGCGCCACCCGGGCGTGCAGGCCGCCCGGCTGAACCTGTCCACCCGGCGCCTCCATGTCGCCTGGCAGGGTGCCCGGGAGGACGGGGCGGCCCTCCATGCCGCGGTCGAGGAACTAGGCTATCCTGCGGTCGCCTTCGACCCGGAACGGCTCGAGGCGGACGGTGCCGCCGGCCAGCAGGACCTGCTGCGCTGCGTGGGCGTGGCGGGCTTTGCCGCCGCCAACGTGATGATCCTGTCGATCGCGGTCTGGTCCGGCCATGCGCTGGACATGGGGCCCGGCACGCGCGGCCTCCTGCACTGGCTGTCCGCCCTGATCGCTTTGCCGGCCGTGGCCTATGCCGGCCGGCCCTTCTTCACCTCGGCCTGGCGTGCGCTGCGCGCCAGGACCACCAACATGGACGTGCCGATCTCGGTGGGCGTGACCCTGGCCTGCGCCATGAGCCTGTCCGAGACGATCCGCCATGGGCCTTACGCCTATTTCGACAGTGCGGTGACGCTGCTGTTCTTCCTGCTGATCGGCCGCTACCTCGACAGCCGGGCGCGCGGCCATGCCCGGGCCGCGATCGAGCGCCTGATGCTGCTGCGCGCGGCCAGGGTCACCGTGCTGGAGCCCCATGGCGGCCAGACCGTGATGGCGGCCGACCAGGTCCGGCCCGGTGCAATCATCCTGGTGGCACCCGGCGAGCGGATCGGCGTGGACGGGCGGATCGTCAGCGGCACGTCCAGCCTCGACAACAGCCTGGTGAGCGGCGAATCGTTGCCGGCCGCGGTGGAGCCGGGCGACCGCGTCTATGCCGGCACGCTGAACCTCGACAGCGCCCTGCGCATCGAGACGCTCGCCGTGGGCGAGGCGACGCTCCTGAGCGAGATCGGCCGCCTGATGGAACTGGCCGAGCAGCGCCGCGGCCGTTACGTGGCCCTGGCTGACCGGGTGTCGCGCTACTACGCGCCGGTGGTCCACTTCTTGGCCCTGCTGACCTTCTTGGTCTGGACGTTTCAGGTAGGGGTGATCTGGCAGATCGGCCTGCTCCATGCTGTGGCCGTGCTGATCATCACCTGCCCCTGCGCGCTAGGCCTGGCCGTACCGGCCGTCCAGGTGATCGCGAGCGGCCGGCTCCTGCGCCAGGGCGTGCTCCTGAAGTCGCCGACCGCGCTCGAGCGCTTGGCCGCGGTCGACACGGTGGTGTTCGACAAGACCGGCACGCTGACCGCCGGGCGCCCTGAGCTGGTCGATCGGGACCGGGTGCCGGAAGCGGCACTGGAGCTGGCGGCCGCCATGGCCATGAGCAGCAAGCATGTGCTGGCGCGCGGCCTGGTCGCCGCCTGCCCGGATGTCGCGGCCCTGGACGGCGTGCGCGAGATTCCCGGTCGGGGCCTGGTCCTGGCGACGCCCGAGGGCGAAGTGCGGCTGGGCCAGCGGGACTGGGCCCTGGAGGGCCTGGCCGAGGTCGGCGCCACGCCGGACGGTCCGGCGCTGCCGGAGATCTGGCTGGCCCGCCCCGGCCAGCCGCCCCAGGTCTTCCGCTTCGAGGACCGGCTGCGCGAGGATGCGCTCGCCACCGTGCGGGCTCTCAAGGATCGGGGCTTCCGGGTGGAGCTCCTGTCCGGCGACCGGCCGGAGGTGACCGCCAAGGTGGCGGGTCAGCTCGGCATCGCGCACTGGCGGGCCGGCGTCGGCCCCACCGCCAAGACTGTCCATCTCCAGGCCCTGGGGCGAGACGGCCGCCACGTGCTGATGGTGGGCGACGGGCTGAACGACGCGCCGGCTTTGGCCGCGGCCCATGTGTCGGCCTCGCCGTCCACCGCTGCCGACATCAGCCAGACCGCGGCCGATGTGGTGTTCCAGGGCCAGCGCCTGGGGGCCGTGCTCGAGCTCCTGGCCGTGGCCCAGAAGGCGGAGCGGCTGGTGCGGCAGAACATGGTCCTGTCGATCGGCTACAACGTCCTGGCCGTGCCCTTGGCCATGATCGGCCTGGTCACCCCGCTGATCGCCGCCGTGACCATGTCCTCCTCCTCCCTCCTGGTGGTCGGCAACGCCCTGCGCCTGGCCAGGCCCAGCCGATGAGCAGCAGATGAGCATCATCGGCTTCCTGATCCCGATCGCCCTGTTCCTGGGCGGGCTCGGCGTCATCGCCTTCATCTGGTGCGTGCGCAGCAACCAGTACGAGGACCTGGAGGGTGCGGCCTGGCGGATCCTGGAGGACGAGGACGAGCCGCCGGGCCAGGGCCCGGGTCGCGGCGGCCGCGGCGGCTGATGCTTGCCGCCTTGCGGATGATCGACGCCGGCTCGGCCGGCTGATAAGTCGCAGGAGATAAGAACGAAGATCGACAGGGAGGCGAACATGGGCAGGTTTCGTGCCGTTGCCGCAGCCGTTGGCATGGGGTGGTGCCTGGCGCTATCCGCCGGGACCGCCGTGGCGTTCGATCAGGGCGACCTGATCCAGCCGATCGACAAGAAGCTGACCTTCGTGTTCGTGCCGAAGGTCGTGCATCCCTGGTACGACGTGGTCAAGGCCGGCGCCGACCATGCCGTGGCCGAACTGAAGAGTGGCGGCATCGAGGTAGAGGTGATCTGGGATTCGCCGCCCCAGGCCGACGTCTCCGACCATAACCGCCGGATCGAGACCAATATCGGCCGGCACCCGGACGGGCTGGCCGTGTCCTGCCTGGATCCTGCCAGCAACGTGCAGCTCCTGGGCGAGGCCAAGGCGGCGGGCATCAGGCTCATCACCTTCGACACGTTCTGCGCCGAGGAGTTCGACTTCGTCGGCCACAAGGGCGACTTCCAGGACGGCTACGACCTGGCCGAGTTCCTGGCGGAGCAGATCGGCGACGAGGGCAAGGTTGGGATTCTTGCCGGCAGCCTGACCGCCCGCAACCATGCCGAGCGGGTGCGCGGCTTCAAGGAGGCGATCGCCAAGCATCCGGGCATCGAGATCGTGTTCGAGCAGCCGGACGACGACGATCTGGAAAAGGCGGTGACGCTCACGGAGAACGCGCTCCAGGCCAATCCGGACCTGAAGGGCATCTTCGGCGCCAACGCCTCCAACCCGATCGGGGCGGCGCGCGCCATCGCTAATGCCGGCAAGGCCGGCGAGGTGGTGATCGTCGGCATGGACGACCTGCCGGAAACCCTGCAGTTCATCCAGGACGGCGTGATCGCCGGGGTGAAGGCGCAGCGCCAGTGGGAGATCGGCTACTGGGTGGTGCGCTACCTGGTCGCCCAGAACCAGAACCACACCGTGCCCCACGAGCACGCAACCGGCTCACAGATCCTGACCAAGGAGCTGATCGCGCAATAGCGAGAACCCTTGCCTCAGCCTGAAAAGGGGAGGGCGGCCGCAGCCTGTGACCAGTCATGTCTTCGAGGCCAGGAGCGTGTCGCGGCGCTTCGATGCGGTGGTGGCGCTCGATCAGGTGTCGCTCGGCATCGGTGCCAGTGAGGTGCATGCCATCATCGGCGAGAACGGCGCCGGCAAGAGCACGCTGATGAACATCTTCTGCGGCAAGCTCCAGCCGAGCGGCGGCGAGCTCTGCCGTGACGGCCGGCCGCTGGTCCTGCGCACCCCGCTCGACGCGCAGCTGGCCGGCATCGCGATCGCCCCCCAGGAGGTCAACCTCGTCCCGGCCCTGACGGTGGCCGAGAACATCCTCCTGGGTGCGCAGCCGCAGGGCCGCCTGGGCATGATCGACTGGGGAAGAACGCGGGCGCAGGCGGCAGCCTGCCTGGCAAAGCTCGACGACACGATCGACCCGGACCTGCCGGTCGAGCGCCTGAGCAAGGCGCAGCAGCAACTGGTGCAGATCGCCCGCGCGGTGGCGACCAAAGCCAGAATCCTGATCTTCGACGAGCCGACCGCAGCGCTCACCGACCGGGAGGCGCAGCGCCTGTTCCGCTTCATCCGCAGCTTCCGGGATGGCGGCGGCTCGGTCTTCTACACCTCGCACCGGCTGGACGAGATCCTGGCCCTGGCGGACCGGATCTCGGTGCTGCGCGACGGCCGCCTGGTCGCTGAGCTGGAGCCTCGGCGTACCAGCAAGGACGAGATGGTGCAGCACATGGCCGGCCGGCCGGTGGAGATCGGTCCGGGCAAGGGGCACGATCTCCAAGACCGTCCGGTCGTACTCGAGGTTCAGGGGCTGACCCGCCCGCACGAGTTCGAGGACATCGGCTTTGCGCTGCACGAGGGCGAGATCCTGGGCATTGCCGGGCTGGTGGGCTCCGGGCGCACCGAGCTCGGCAAGTGCATCTTCGGCGTCACTTCCGCCAAGGCTGGCAGCATCCGCCTGTTCGGCCAGCCGTTCTCCGCCAGCCATCCGGCCGACGCGATTGCCAGGGGCCTCGTCTACCTTCCGGAGGAGCGCAAGCAGGAGGGAATCTTCCCGCTGCTCAGCATCGCCGAGAACATGGCCATGCCGGCCATGGACCGGTTCCGCCGCCTGCTGGGCCTGCGCTTCAACGAGATGGTGGGGGAGGTCGAAACCTATGTGCGCAAGGTCGGCATCAAGATCGGCGAGCCCGGCGATGTAATCACCACGCTGAGCGGCGGCAACCAGCAGAAGGTCATCCTGGCCCGCTGGCTGATGAAGCACAGCAAGGTGCTGATCCTGGACGAGCCCACGCGCGGGATCGACGTGAAGGCGAAGTTCGAGATCCAGTCCTTCCTGCGCGGCCTCGCCCGGCAGGGGCTGTCGATCATCTACATCTCCTCGGAACTCCAGGAGGTGCTGGACGTGGCCGACCGGATCCTGGTCATGCACGAGGGCCGGGCCAAGGGCATCCGGCCGGCCGGGGAGGCGACGCAGGAATCCCTGCTGGCGCTGGCGATGAGCTGAAGGCAGGGGGCGATGACACACGAGATCACCGGCACGGCCGGGAGCCGGCCGCGGCGGGCAGGCCCTGCCGAATTCGTCCGGCGCTTTCGCCAATGGGAAGCCAGCGGCATCCTGATCGCGCTGATCGTGCTGGTGGTGGCGCTGAGCCTGGCGGCGCCGAACTTCCTTTCCCAGTACAATCTGAGCGTGGTGGCGCGCCAAGCGTCCTTCGTGGGCCTGGTGGCACTCGGGCAGACCCTAGTGCTGCTGATGGGCGGCATCGACCTGTCGGTGGGGGCGGCGGCCGGCCTTTCCGCCATCGTGGGCTCGCTGCTGCTGACCGCACTGGGCATCCACCCTTATCTCGCCCTGCCGCTCACCATGCTGTTCGGCCTGGCCTTAGGCTGCATCAACGGCTTCTTCGTGGCGAAGCTGCGCCTCAACCCGTTCATCGTGACGCTCGCCTCCTGGGAGGTCTTCGCCGGCCTGACCCTGGTCATCACCAAGGGTGCGCCGATCCGACCGCTGGGCGAGGATTTCCGGGTGTTCGGCCAGGGCAGCTTGTTCGGCGTGCCTGTGCCGGTCCTGATCTTCCTGAGCGCCGGCCTCATCCTGGCCTATGTGCTGGCCAGGACCCGGTTCGGCCGCAACATCTACGCGGTCGGCGGCAATCGCGAGGCCGCCAGCCTGGTCGGCATCCGGGTCTGGCGGATCGAGTTCCTGGTGTTCGGCCTGGCCGGCATGTTCGCAGCACTCGCCGGCATGCTCTATGCCAGCCGCATGGACGCAGGCCAGCCCTCGGTGGGCGAAGGCTGGCTGATGGGGGCGATCACCGCCGCGATCCTGGGCGGGACCAGCCTGCGCGGCGGCCAGGGCAGCATCGTCGGCACCATCCTGGGTGCTTTGCTCATGGCGGTGCTGGCCAACGGCATCGTGCTGCTCAACGTGTCCGGCTACTGGGAGCGGGTGATCATCGGCCTGGTGGTGCTGATCGCGATCCTGGTCGACCTCTGGCGGCGGCGCTGACCAGGGACCTGCGGGGATCAGGCCGCCAGCCGCAGGAGTGCCCGCGCCTCGGCCGGCGTCGCCACCTTGTGCCCGGCTGCGTGGA
>NZ_WUJP01001004.1 GCF_009806515.1 Geminicoccus flavidas
GCACCACCTGCAGCTCTTCCTCGACGCCTACAACCACGCCCACCGCCTGAAGACCCTGCAGGGCCTCACCCTACGAGTTCATCTGCAAGACCTGACGGAACAGCCGGCCAGGTTCCTGGCAGACCCGATACACTACACCCTGGGACCAAACATCCAAGCCACGCGGGGCCGCTCAGGACGCGGCCCCGATCATCGTGACATTCCAGCGCGCCAGCCTGGACCTGGCCTCGCTATCGAGCGCGGCCGGCACCGGACCATGGTTGCGGCGCCCCGCCTGCTCATAGGCATAGGTCGCAGCGTTGGGCGAGCCGAAGGTCAGGTAGATCGCCATGCGATCCTCCGTCCGGCCGCCCCAGCCGCACAGCGCCTCGCGCAGTGCGGCGAACCGGCTCTCCGGATCCCCCTTCAGGACCCGGCTGCCGGCCACGGATAGCCGGTGCAGGCTCTTGTCCCACCAGGACGGGAATTGGCCCGCATGGTCGATGCGCACGTCGAACACGATCACGTCGCCCGCGCGCACGCCCAGTGCCACCTCCTGCGTGACCTCGCCCAGCCGGCGGCGGTGCGACCCGGGCCGGACCTTGAGCGCCTGCCTCGAATGGGCGGGCTGATCCTGCAGATAGACCGCCACCTTGCAGACGCGCCAGCCATCCGGCCGGCCGACGAGCTCCTTCAGCTCGCCGTCCTGATCGATGTCCTTGTGCCAGCGGCTCAGGGTATTGAGCTGCAGATCGCTCTCGCCGGTCAGGACGGGATCGTCTGGGCTGGTGCAGGCACGCAGTGCCTCCAGCAGCCGATCGCTGATGATGATGTCGGCCAGCTCCGGCAGCTTGTGGATGCCACGCCATTCGATCTTGCCGCCGTGGCGGTAGGTGCCGTTGCGACGAAAGTAACTGGCCAGCTTCTTCCTCAGAGTCTGGATCTCCTGCTCCGAGAATGCGCTCCGCACGATATGGTACCCGTGGACCTCGATGTCCCGGGACGGATCAGGTACCGCTTCATTGCTGCCCCCTTCATTGTCCGACCAGGTAGACATGTGCTTTCCATCCTTCGCATACATCCTTCGACCGCCATTGTGGCATTTCACTCAGTTACGGGTGAAATAGTCACAAAGAAGTATATGCATACGTTTGACTTGCACTTGAGTCTTTCCTGCACATTGTCGTTCAATTTAGACCAGCTCCAGACAAGGAGCCAAGTCGTGCCCCACCGTTTATTTTCGCATGATCCTGAAGTGTCTTCTTACGGATGCACTGACCCAGGCCGGAATCATGGCTCTGGGTAGCGACCCTCTCAGATCGTTACGCGACAGCAAGTAAGTCAGTTTTTGCATGCGCCATCTGAATGGTGCCGACTTCAGGACAAGTTCAGTTGCCCATGCCGATCGGGACGATCCAGATTCGGATGATTCGCGGGACATGTCGTCGAAGACGAACGGGATGAACACATCAAGATCGCTCATGGCCCCGGCGGGTCGCAGGGCACCATTGTTCGGATCGACCCGGAGTGCCTTGCGGTACAGCTCATGAACCCTTTGCCGCCAGTGCTCGCCGACGTTCGTCGTCAGGATCTGATTGCGGGTGCGCTCACCCAGTCTGGCTCGTCCGGCAGCGTTTCGAGACAGGTCCAGAATCGTGTCGCGCAGTTCCGCGAGGCTACCTGTCTGGACCAGAACTCCATCCAGCCCAAGCGAATCGGCGGCCATGACCCCGCAGTCGGGACCGAAGGCGGATCGCGTCACGAGCGGCAGGCCATGAAGCCCGGCCTCGAGCAATGACGTCAACGAGACGAAGGGAAAGGAGTCCAGGTATATATCAGCTGCATCGAAGTAGAGCTGCGTATCTGGAGTTTCCGGAAGAACATGGACCCGATTTCGCGCCCTTCTGATATGTATAGCCCATGAATCAACACGTCCTGGGCCAACGATAACTAGGTGGATGTCGGGGTTCGCGATCAGCACAGGCGCGAGCGCCTCGACGAAGTTCTCTCCACCAATGTCGCGGAACTTTACCGCCCTGGCGATTGTTAGAACGACTATCGAGCGTTCAGGAATCTGGAGCAGCTTCTTCGCAGCGGCGCGTAAATTCATCCGCGTCCTGGGCTTGAGGCACAATGGTAGAAGCACGTTGCGCTGAGGTTCGACTCCACGCCGGTCAATGCAGAGTTGGAAACCGGACCTCCTCGTGCTCACCACCAGGTCGACGATCGACGGGCCGAGCCAGAACTGATGATCACCATGATTGACTAGCAGGCACCTGGGGCGATCCTCCAGGCCGGCCAGAGCGAGGAGCGGAACAACATCCATATTGTGGATGTGCAGCACGACCAGATCCGTAGTGGCGATGAGGCGCTGCAACCGTCTTGCCCATCCCAGCATCCCTCCCGGCCAAATGTTGATCTGCTCCAGCCTCCCACCCGACGCGGCGACCGCCTGCCTGACATCGTCCGGAATCGGGCAGTGCTGCCCCGTCAGGGCCACAGAGTGAACATTCTCGGGGTCGCTCAAAATCCAGTTCGCGACCATGCGGGCATGCCCGCCGATCCCGTAGAACTCCGTCCCGATGTGCAGGATGCTCAGGCTCGATGCTTTTCTTGGCGAGATCTTTCGGTCAACTTGACCTAGCAGGACAGCCTGCCCAACCCGCCGAATGGCTTGTTCCAGCCGGCTGCTTGCGAACTGCCCGGTATGCCACAGGACCGCATAGTTCGCCGCCACCTGGATGGAAGCAACCGCTTCTGCATATCGTTCCTGGTCGACCAGTTCTTCCGCCGCTACCAGCAGACCATCGAACTCGGAGCGACGAACGGCGATGAGATCCCTGCCTTTGGTCCGCCACTCGGATAGAAGCGGCAGCTCACGGTCATCGCATGATAGTGCGACGGACTGGTCGCAGATCGCCACTGGTTGGGTCTGAGCACGCGAGCTGTCTGGCGAATGATGGGTGATCATGTCGAGGCGCGGCTCAGGCAGATATCTGACAGCCTGGTAAGCGCATACGAGGATCGCAGCATCGCG
>NZ_WUJP01001005.1 GCF_009806515.1 Geminicoccus flavidas
ACCCGGTGCAGCTCGGCTGGCCAGCCAAGATCCTTCCAGATCCGCCAGCGCTCCTTGGCCGGCAGCGACTTGAACCAATAGAATGGCCGATCCGTGTCCTGTAGCGACTTCGCGCACGCCGGCAGGGCTTCGCCAATGCGGCGATAATCGGCCTCATAGGTCGTGCGATAGCACAGTGTCGCCGCCTGCTCATGGGCATGGGACAGCTTGAAGCTCCTGATCGAGCTCCAGTAAATCGTGTCGTAGATCGGACCCAGTTCCATGGGTATCAGGGCCCACCGGATGATAACCGGCAACGCAGCACGGGTGAGAAAAAAGCAACTCGTGTCGACATGCGTGCGCCCGTCATTCTTGTCGTCCTCGAACATGTAGCTGCCATCGAGGCGGTGCATGGTCCGGTTGGACGTGCACACTGCGGCACCAGTACGGACGTGGAGATCAGCCAGCTTCTCAAGATGAGAGGGCTCATACCAGTTGTCGGCATCCAGGAACGCCACCGCGTCATAGCCCTGGCTGAAGGCACTGATGCTGCCCAACACGCGGGGCAGGTTCCCACCATACCCGTGCGACTCGGGCAGTTCCAAGCTCTTGGCGCGCCAGTTCCTGACCACAGGATTCGGCCAGCCATCAGCGATGAAAAAGTGATCGCAAGCCAGCGTCTGGCCCAGAACACTTCTATGGCACTGCTCGAGAAACTCGTCAGGTTCCCGATAGTAGGGTGTGATGACAGCTATGCGCATTGAATTCTTCCCGCATAATAGCTGGTCGAGCAACTCGCGGTGGCCTGCATCTTTCGTCGATGCAGCGCGTCCAGCATCTCGTGATGGCCTGTGTCAGGGCGGACTGGTTGTCCCGTGGCGACGTGGCAGGGATCGGCCGACCGGCTGCGGGCTCCTCACAAATGTGTTCAAGAAATCCACTGACATGGGACAAATACATGCTGGCCATACATCAGATCAGGTAGACAATAGTTCGTTAGCCAAAAGTGCTAAGGGCATGTCCCGATCAGGCGTCCTATCCTGCCGCCGGACCTGGATGCAGCCATCTCGCTAGAGGCGGGACAGAGAAGATGACCATGCTTACCAAACCGCAGCACCGCGCGGCCAGTGAGCGGCCGCGCCGGGTCGGGATCGCCTTTCCAGGCGGATTCGAGTTCGGCGGCATCGGCCGGATGATGCTCTATGCAACTCAGGCCTTCGCGGCCATGGACGGTGGCCCGTGCTGCACGCCACTGGACGCCAGGGGCAGCGGCCACATCGCCATGATGCCCCTCCACCTCCTGCGGTCGGTCGGCTGGCTGGTCCGGGCGCAGCTGAGCAGGCGGGTCGACCTGGTCCACCTCAACGTCGCCGGCCGGGGC
>NZ_WUJP01001006.1 GCF_009806515.1 Geminicoccus flavidas
AGCACGCTCCGCAAGATCGTGCTGAGCGAGACGGCAGCGTTGCTGCGCCTGCCGACGATCGTGCACCTGCACGACTACGACTACCGGGCGGACTTCGGCAGGCGCGGCATGGTCGGGCGGCGCTTCGTGCGCCGGCTGTTCCAGCGGGCCGAACGGGTCGTCGTGCTGGGGCACCGCGACGAGGCCATCGCCACCAAGCTCCTGGGCGTCGAGCCAACGAGGCTGGTGCGCCTGCCCAATGCCGTCCCGGATCCCGGCTCGCCGCCATTGCGACAAGAGCGGGAACGGCCCGCGCGCCTGGTCTTCCTGGGCAATCTCGACGACCGCAAGGGCGTGCCCGAACTGCTTCAGGCGCTGGCATCCCCGGCCTTGCGCATCCTGCCCTGGACGATCGACTTTGCCGGTGGCGGCGAAACCGCCCGGTTCGCTGCGCAGGCACACGACCTGGGCATCAGCGCCCGAACCAGCTTCCACGGCTGGCTGGATGCGGCCGCGGTCCAGGCGCTGTGCCGGGACGCTGACATCTTCGTGCTGCCTTCCCATGCCGAGGGCCAGGCCATGGCGCTGCTGGAGGCGATGGCCCACGGACTCGCCATCGTCACCACCCCGGTCGGAGCCCATCTGGAGGCGGTCACGCACGATCAGGAGGCGCTGCTGGTGGCACCTGGCGAGGTGGCCGGCCTGACGGATGTGCTCGTCACCCTGGTCACCGGACCGGAGTTGCGCGCCCGGCTGGGCAGTTCTGCCCGCCAGCGTTACCTTGAAGCCTTCGCCATCGCCCCCTATGCGGAGAAGCTGGCCGCCCTCTATGAAGCGGCGCTGCGCGACAGCGAGCGGGTCAGCCCCCGGCAGGCACCGGTGATCTCCGAGCTCAAGGGGTGACCAGTGCGGTAGAGCCCGCCGAGCCAGCCCAGGAAGGCGGCGCCGCACGCGATGATCGTCCGGCCGATATCGAGATCGAAGCCGCTCGGTGAGGTCAGCACGATGGCGGCCGGCGCGGCTGCCGCTGCGGCCGTGACCGCCATGCTGGCACGCGACGCCAGCAGCATGTCCCGCCAGTCCAGGCCGATGACCCGCGCGATGAAGCGGAAGGCCACCGCCATCTGCAGCGGTGCGGTGACGAGCATGCTGGCCGCTAGCGCGTGCGGGCCGGCATAGGCGGCAGCGGCGACGATTAGGGCTGATGGCGGCAGGCTGATCAGGCTCGCAAGCAGCGCATCCCTGACCCGGCCGACCGCGACCAGCAGCGGATAGGTCATGAAGGCGGGCGCCAGCATCATGGTGGCGATCGCCATGATTCGCACGAGCGGCACCGCGTCCAGCCATTGTGGGCCCAGAAGGATCCGCACCACCGGTGCCGCGAGCAGGGCCATGACGGCCAGGGCCGGCCACTGCACGGCCGACATCTGCTCGTGGCCGCGCAGATAGGCGCCCTTCAGATCGCTCCCGTCGCGGACCTGGGCGGCCATGGCCGGAAGCACCACCGGGCTCAGCGCGCTGACGAGCATCCGGTCCGGGAGCTGACTGAGTGTGGCAGCGCGCGTGAACATGCCGGCCGCACCGAACCCCCACCACCGCCCCAGCAGGAGCCTGGGCAGGAGGTCGGCCCCCATGTTGACCAGGGTCAGCACGCTGGCCGTCATGCCGAAGGAACCGACCTCCCGCCAGTAGTGCAGGGATGGCCGGAAGAACTCGGGCCTCGGCCGGCAGCAGAAGGCGAACGCAGTCGTCACCGTGCCGGACAGCACGGCTCCCCAGACATAGCTGGCCGCGCCGAACCCGGCGATCGCCAGCAGGATGGCTAGACCCGCACTGGCCAGCGCGGCCAAGACATTGATCCAGGCGAGGGTGCGGAACTCCATGGCCCGGCGCATCAGGCCGATCAGCGGCGTGCCGAACGGAACGAGCAGGAAGCCGAGCGTGCCGATCCGCAGGATCGTCGCCAGCTCCGGCGCGTCATAGGCCTGGCCGATCCAGGGAGCCGCCGCGAACAGGCCAAGGCCCATCACGAGTGACATCAGCATGGTGACGGTGAAGGCCGTGCGCACCGTCGGCAGGTCGAGCGTCTTCGTCTGCACGATATAGGCGCCGACACCGAAGTCGCGAAACGCCTCGATCAGCAGGATCAGCCCGTAGCCGATCATGAACAGCCCCGTCTCGGCGGGCGTGAGCAGCCGGGCCATGATCGCAGTCGTGCCGATCGTGATGGCCTGGATCAAGTATTTCTCCATGAAGGAGAAGGCCAGCGAATGGCGGATGCTGCCCGGCAGCGGTCCGGCCTGCGGTGGAACCGGCACAGCCGCCGGGTGCCGCGCGGAATGGGATGAATTATCCATGCTCGGGATGCACGCGCGACGCAGGCAGGGGAGCGGCGTGGCGCTGGGCCGCCCGCCGGTAGACCGCCAGCGTGCGTAGGGCGACCGAACCGGCCGACAGCTCGCCAGCGGCGGCCGCGGCGGCGGCTTCGGCATGGTGCCGCATCGCCAGGGGATCGCGCAGGAGCCCGACCATGGCTCGCGCAAGTGCCGCGGCATCTGCCGGCACGACCGGGCCCATCCCGGTCCGGCCTGCCAGGGTCCCGATCTCGCCCACGTCGGTGGCGACCACCGGCAGGCCGAAGGCTGCCGCCTGCGCCAGCACGCCGCTCTGCGACGCCTCCAGATAGGGCAGCACCAGGAGGTCCGCATCACAGAACAGCTGCGCCGTCTCCCGGTCCGGCACGTAGCGGTCGCGCAGCTCGAACCAGGGCCGGCAGGCCAGGGCCGGCCGCAGCCGCGCGAGATCCGGCCCGGTGCCTGCGACCACGAAGCGGGCGTCCGGGACCTGCCGGACGACCTGGTCCGAGGCCTCGATCAGCAATCCCAGGCCCTTGTAGGCCATGATCCGCCCGAAGAAGAGGATGCAGGGGCCGGTGCCTGGCGTCTTTACTAGCCCGGCCCCATCAGC
This sequence comes from Geminicoccus flavidas, assembly GCF_009806515.1. Taxonomy (GTDB): domain Bacteria; phylum Pseudomonadota; class Alphaproteobacteria; order Geminicoccales; family Geminicoccaceae; genus Geminicoccus; species Geminicoccus flavidus. The sequence continues at coordinate 2,947 of NZ_WUJP01001006.1, forward strand.
AATGCGGCGGTGACGGTCCAGCACCGGATGCGCCACCACATGGACCTGGTCTGGGTGTCCGATGCCGGAATCCAGCAGGGCCCGGCGCAACCCCTGCCCATGGACGATCAGGCCGTCCGCGGCTTGGCGCAGCAGCCGGATGGTCGCTGCCGGCACCTTCTGAGACTGCACGTCCCCCGGATGGCAGGTGACGTCGTGTACGGTGACAACCTTGGTCCGGCGGCGCAAAAACGGCAGGCCTAGCGCCAGCCAGAAGACGCTGTCGCCCAGGAAGTGGATGACGTCGGGATCCACCCTCCGGACGAGGCGCAGGAGCCGGCCGAGCAGCAGCAGGTTGCGCGGGTCGCGATGGCGCGGCCACGGCATCGGGTGGACTGCGACCGTGCCCAGGAGGTCATGGCCGAACCGCTCCACCATTGGCACCGGCGCCGCGAGCGTCAAGTCGGCGACACTGGACAGGGCTCGTACCATCGCGATCGCGTATTCGTCGGGCCCGGTTGGCAGGCACAGCACCCGCGGACGTCGCTGGACGCTCATGGCAGGCCTCCTGGCCGGAGAGCCGGCTCCCGGCTCAGGCTTGATGCGGTCGGCAGGAAGATGGCGAAGCCGGCTAGGATCCAGGTGAGGTCGGAATGCGCGAGCAGGTCCGACTCGCTGAAGTTCCGGAACAGATAGAGGCACAGATAGAGGAAGGCGAACCGGCTCCGCAGGTCGTGGGGGTCGCGGATGAAGCCGCGCACCGCCCGTGCCAGCGCCCCCAGCAGGACGCCGAGCGCCAGGACGAGGCCGACCAGCCCCAGCCCCAGCAGCACCTCGCGGTAGCCATTGTGCGAATTGGGAGCACCCCAGCCGATCCGGGCGCTGATCTGCTCGGCGACGCTCGCCACCTCGAAGAAGGCGCCATAGCCGTAGCCCGTGATCGGCCGCTGCGCGATGAACCCGTCGACGAAGTCCCAGAGCTCGGTCCGGCCGGTCAGCGTCACGTCGCGTCCGAGTGCCAGGATGATTCGATTGCGCGCCAGGAACAGCGGCAGGAGGATCGAGACGCAGCCGATCAGCAGGAACAGCATGCCGCCCGCCGCCATGCGCCGTGGCCAGGCCGCGATCACCAGCGGCAGGTGCAGGCCGGCCAGGACCAGCAGCAGCATCACGGTGGTCGCCGAGCCGACCGGGACGGCCAGCGCCACGATGGCTGCATAGCCGAGCAGCAGGGTCGGCCGGGGCATGAGCTGCGTGTGCCAAGCGACTGCGATGAGAAGGGCCGCCACCAGCAGGCCCAACCCCATACCGTTCTTGTGGGTGAAGACGCCGCGGAACTCGCCGCTGTCCGGCATGAAGGCGAGGTCGGGCAGGCAGAGGCCGAACAGCAGGCTCAGCCCCAGAATGGCCAGCGCAACCGAGGCGAGCGTCCTGGTGAGGACGGCGGGGCTGAAGGTCACTGCCGCCCAGGCGACGATCACGGTGTTGGCGGAGAACGAGGCGGCCCGGCGCAGCGTCACGCCCGGCTCGACCGACCAGATGGCGGACAGCCAGATCCAGAGGCCCAGCAGGATCAGGCAGGGATGGCGGCAGAGCAGTCCGGTGATGGCGCGCCAGCGCAGCGCCAGCAAGATCGGCGCCGCGATCAGGCTCGGCAGGAGCAAGAGCCGCAGCGTCTGGCTGGCCGCGGCGCTCAGGGTGGGCTCGCGACCGAGCATCCAGAGCGGGAACACGGCGCTTGAGCAGATGAACAGCCAGCCGGCCAGCCAGATCAGGCACAGGAGCTGGCCGAGCGTTTTGGGCGCGGCCAGCGGCCAGCGCGTGGTCTCCTGAAAATAGGATGTGTGCATGGACTACCCTGGCCGTCTGCCTTTGCCGGATCATGGCAGATCGGTCATGCCGGCCGGATTCAGCTGAAGGGCGTAGTCGCCCCCGTCGGGCGGAGCAGCCAATAGTCGAGCGGGTATCCCTGCCACCATTCGTTGCCCGGAGGCCCCTGCCGATGAAGCTGCCAGTTCTGGCCCTGGCCCTGGCCCTGGCCGTGGAACTGATGACCCTGCCCGCCAGGGGAGCGTGCGATGACGCGATCGACCGGCGCCCCCGCCTGCAAGCGCCTGCGGTGCCGGGACCATGGACCATCGGCTTTCTGCGCCAGCTCCATGTCAGCGGCTCCGGCTCGGACACGGCCGCCGGAACGCCGGACTCGCCGCTGCGCACGATCGGCGCGGCCCTGGCCAGGGCACGCTCCTACGGAAGTGGTACGGAGATCCTGGTGCGCGACGGGATCTATGAGGAAGGCGAGCTCCTGGTCGACTTCGACGGCGCCCCTGGCCGGTGGAACGCGCTCCGGGGCTTTCCGGGCGAGCGTCCGACCATCGCCGGGGTGGCGAGCTGGCAGCTCGTGCACCTGCGCGGCGCCTATTTCCTCCTGGAGGGCTTCGAGATCAGCGGCAGCAAGGTCGGCACTGCCACTAGCGACGGCACCCCGATCCGCTCACGGGCAGATCTGGTGGCCTGGGGCCGGCGTCAGGGCGGCTGCTTCGCGACCGGAGAGAACTGCGGCAGCGGCGTCTATGTTGAAGGCTACGAGTCCCGGGCGGTCCACCATGTCGTCGTGCGCGACAACGTCGTCCATGACTTCCCCGGTGCCGGAATCGCCGCCAACGCCGCGGACTATCTCCTGATCGACAGCAACGTCGCCCACCACAACGCCTTCACCTCGTTCTACGGCCATAGCGGCATCTCGGTCTGGCACAGCCGCAGCATGGGCTCAGGGCCCACGGACGAGGTCCGAATCCTCGTGCGCAACAACATCTCGTTCGCCAACCACCAGCATGTCGCCTCGATCGCGATCGGCAGCGACCGGCCAACCGACGGCAACGGTATCATCTTCGACCAGAACACGGCCTTCGACTATCCCTTCCGGATGCGCGCCGAGAACAACATCGTGTTCGACAATGGCGGGTCCGGGCTTCACGTCTATGACAGCGCCAACATCGATCTGTTCAACAACACGTCCTGCCGCAACGCCACGGGCGAGAGCCAGAACGATGGCGAGATCTTCGCGAACACCAGCAAGGGCGTACGCATCTTCAACAACATTCTCCTGGCCCGCCCGGGCAAGCGGATCAACTCCAACTGGTCGAACACGGACCTGGCAACCGGCCGCAACATCCTGTTCGGCACGGTGGCGCCTGAGCTGATCGGGCCAGGCGACCAGATCGCGGATCCGCAACTGGCTGGCGCATGCACCGAGCCGGTGGTTGAGCGCTTCATGCCGAAAGCCGAATCGCCCGCCATTGACGGTGCAGCGGAAGCTCACGCGAACGCCACCGACCAGTTCGGCCGGGCGTCTGTCCGGCGCCGCGACATCGGTGCCGTGGAACGACCCTGAGGCAGGGCGGCCGCCTTGCCCTACCAGCGGACCCGCCGGCCCGCGGCCCTGGCCAGGCGGTCCATGAGGGTGATCCCGAGCTGCGGGTCGGCGCGCAGCGCCCGCAGCGCACTACTGACCTCGCGCCGGCCGAGATCGCGCAGCAGCCGGCGATAGCCCAGGGAGCTGCGGATCAGGTTCGCGCGTCGCGCCAGCGCTGCCTGCAGCCGCACCGAGCCCAGCTCGCATGCGGCATGCTCGGCGACCGCGTTCTGCTCGAGCATGCGGGTGAGCGTGGTAAGCGGATCGACCGTCGTCAGCGAACCGGACCGCCGCCGATAGTAGTAGAGGGGCTGGTTCAGCAGGCCCATGCGTGCACCGTGCAGGCCGCAATCGACGTGGAACAGGAAATCCTCGTAGCGCTCCTGGCCCAGGCGGAACTCCAGCTGGTGACGGCAGAGAAAGCTGCGCCGGACCAGGGGCTTGAGCGTGCCGTAGCCCACGGTCTCGGGCGGGTCGCGGACCACCAGGTGGGCTACGTCCATCCGCGACAGCCCGGCAGGCTCGTTGCGGAGCACCCGGCCGCTGGGCCGCGCGTTCGGCCGGCTCACCATGAACTGGTCGTCGGCCAGCCAGTCCAGCTCCATGCGTTCGGCGGCCTCGATCATCCGGGCCAAGCGCCCGGGCTCCAGCCAATCGTCGCTGTCGACGAAGGCGATCCACCGGCCGTGCGCGGCGGCGAGCCCCTCGTTGCGCGCCCGGCAGACTCCGCGATTTTCGGTCATGCGTATCAGGCGCACGCGCGGGTCCTGGCTCGCGTGCGCGGCCGCCATCCTGGCCGTCGCATCGCAGGACGCGTCATCGACGACCAGGATCTCGAGCGAGCGCACGGTCTGGGTGCGGATCGAGGTCAAGGTATGGTCGATATACAGTTCGACATTATGGGCCGGCACGATCACGGAGACGATGACCGGCATGGAGCAGTCAACGGCCGCGGTGGTCTGGATCATGATCACAGCTTGTTTGGGGAGTCTGCAACGCTCCGTGGCAGCTCGTGATGCCGCCGTCCATCCACCTACTTCGGACTATACCCAAAGGCAGGAGATGTTTCTTCATTTGGCATAACTGCGTGATCGGCCGGTCCATGCCATAGCTTGGGCTGATCAAGTCAGGTGCGGCAGGCGAAGTGACCGGAAATCGAGCAATGACATGGGCAGCCATGACCCGGATCGATACTGGGGGAACCGATGGCGCCGAGCGCGCACCAGGCATGCTGCCACACGATCCCGCCGGGCGGGACGATGAACTGGCCAGGCTCGCCCGCACGCTGCTGACCCGCTGGAAGCTGATCGGCACGGTCGTGGTGCTGGTCACCGGCCTGGCGGTGCTGGGGCTGCGCCAGCTGCCGCCGACCTACATCGCCACGGCGGAGATCCTGATCGATCCGAGCCAGGCGCAGTATGCCGACCTGGCGGATGCGGGGGCGCCCCGCCAGACCACGGTCTGGCCGACCGAGCTCGAGACCTACATGAAGGTGCTCTGGTCGGACGAGCTGGCGGCGGATGTCGTCAACACCGTGGGCTTGGCCGCCTTCACCAAGGAGGACCCGCCCTGGGCACCGCTCAAGGCATGGGTCCTGGAACTGGCCCGCCCGCTCCTGCCCCATCTCCAGGATCTGGCCGTGTCGCTGGGCCTGCCGGCGCAGCCGCCACTCCTGGCGCTCGACGCCGATCCGGACGCGAGCGCCGCCCGGCCGGGCGAGACGGCTCTGGACAAGGCGGTGACGGTGTTCCGCGAGCAGCTCGTGGTCGGCCGCGAATCGTTGGCCGCAGTTATCGAAATCGGCTATCGGGCCGCCGATCCCGAGCTTGCCGCAAAGGTGGCCAACGCTACGGCCGAGGCCTTCCCCCGCGAGCTGATCCGGGCCGAGAAGGCCGCGCTTAGCGCATCGGCCAACTATCTGGGCGAACGCGTCACGGCCCTGGCGCAGGAGCTTCAGGCAGCCGATGCCGAGGCCCAGGCGCTGCGCCGCAGGCTGTCGGACTTCGGCAGCGGCTCGCTCAACGAGCGGCGCTACGCCGAACTCCTGAAGACCCTATCCGAGGCCCAGGCCCAGCTGGTCAACGCGCGCAACGACGCCAGTCTGGCAGCGGACCGCTCGCACGGCCTGAACGAGCGGTTCACGACTCCGCAGATGAAGGAGCTGCGACTGCAGGAGACGGATCTGGCCCGGCGCCTGGCCGAACTCGGCAGCGATCTCCAGGCCAAGCATCCCGCGGTCGCGACGGTCAGGGCCGAGCAAGCCGAGATCCGCGCCCGGATCCGGGCCGAGGAGGAGGGGATCCGCCAGCAGATCGCGAGCGAGGAGCAGCTGCGCCTGGCCAAGGTCGCCTGGATCGAGGGGGAGCTGCAGGCGATCGAGAAGGAGCTGGCGCTCAGCGCCACCGACCAGCTGCAGCTCAAGCAGCTGACGACCCGCACCGACAGCACGAGGCTGCTCTATCAGGACATCCTGACCCGCTACCAGCGTGCGCGGGAGCAGCAGCTGATGGTGCGGGCACCGGCCCGGATGATCAACGCCGCCCGGGTGCCCGCCCAGCCGGAGGGCAAGAAGCGGCTCATCCTGCTGGGCGGCGCGCTGCTGGGCTCGCTCGCAGCCGCCGCGGGCCTCGTGCTTCTGCTCGAGCTGCGCCGCCGAGGCTACAGCTCGGCTGAGGAGCTGCAGCGCACGACCAGGCTGCCGGTGATCGGCTGCCTGCCGGCCGTCGACCGGCGGGTCTGGGGCGGCCGGATCGAGGGCGGCCGCGGCTTTGCCCAGAAGGTGTATGGCGAAGCGGTGCGCCGCGCGGCCCTGCGCCTGATGGCCGGCCGCCGCTCGCCCCAGGGGACGGCTGAGCTGATCCTGGTCACGTCGGCGAAGTCCGCCGAGGGCAAGACGCTCGTGTCGCTGAGCCTGGGCCGGCAGCTCGCCGGCAACGGGCTGAAGGTGCTCGTCATCGACACCGATCTGCGCCGGCAGTCGCTGACGGGCCATCTGCAGCACCTGGTCCTGCCGAAGGCCGACCTCGTGGCACTCCTGACGGAGCCGGTGGCGAAGCCGGAGGAAGCGCTCGTCCGCGACGAGCGGTTCGGGATCGACTTCCTGCTGGCACAGGAGACCAGCAGCGACCCGGCCCGCCTGTTCGGCTCGCCGGCCATGGCCGGTCTCCTGGCGGAGCTTCGCACCCGCTACGACGTCATTCTCTGCGACTCGCCGCCGATCCTAGCAGTTACCGACACGGTGCCGCTGGTCCCGCTGGCCGACCGGGTGCTGTTCGTCACCCGCTGGCAGGACACCGCGCGGAACCTGGTCGAGGTCGCGCTGGACGAGATCCGCCTCCATGGCGGCCGGTCCTGCGAACTCATCCTCAATGCGGTCAACCTGCGCAAGTACGCGCGCCACGCTAGTTCCGACCAGCTCGCTCATTTTCGGCTGAGCGCCAGCTACCTGCGCTAGCGCGGGCGAGCGGCTCATCATTTTAGGTGAACCAGGATGAAGGCATTAGTCAGGGACACCGCGTTCCCCGACCGGGACGTGCCGTTGCTCGGCACCTTCCGGCGGGCCAGCCGGAGCCTCCGCCGGATCGCCTTGCTGGGTGATCTCGCCGAATGTCAGCGGATCATCGCCGCCAGCTTCGCTTCCTCCCCGTCCTGCCAGCTGGTCGGTGTGTTCGCGCCGACCGAGGAGCTGGTCGAGACCCTCGCCCAACAGGCGCATGAGCGGGCGCTCGAGGAGGTGCTCATCGTACCACGTGGGCTGGCCGACCAGCCGCTCGCCATGGCTCTGGAGCGGCTGGCTGCCTGCCCGGTCGACATCAGCGTGGACCTGGGCGTGCTGCGGGATACGGTCTCCGACCTGATCACCCCGCAGCTCAGCCGTGACCCGCCCGGCCGGGTCATGCTTATCCGCCAACCCATGCGCGGCCCCGCCGCCTGGCTGAAGCGGCTCATGGACGTACTGGTGAGTGCAGTGCTGCTGGTCCTGCTGGCCCCGCTCTTCTGCCTGATCGCATTGCTGATCCGGCTGGAATCGCGCGGGCCGGTGATCTTCCGCCAGACCAGGACCGGGCTGGACCGCCACGAGTTCCAGGTCTGGAAGTTTAGGTCCATGCATGCCGATCCCGGCCGGGAACGGCATGGCGCCTGCCAGGCGACGCGGAACGACCCGCGGGTGACCCGGGTCGGGCGCTTCCTGCGCCGCACCAGCCTCGACGAGCTGCCGCAGCTGGTGAACGTGCTGCGCGGTGAGATGAGCCTGGTGGGACCGCGGCCCCATCCCGTGCCGCTGGACCGCCGCTTCACCCCGCAGCTCCGGCTCTACGCGGCACGCCACCGGGTCCTGCCCGGCATCACCGGTCTGGCGCAGATCAATGGCTGCCGGGGCGAGACGAACTCGCCTGACAAGATGGCGGCCAGGCTCCGCTACGACCTGGAGTACATCCGGGCATGGTCGCTCTGGCTCGACCTGAAGATCATCCTGGCGACCCTGTGCGGCCGATTCCTCCATGCCAATGCCTACTGATCGCCGGGCGCTCGCGCCGCAAGTGCCGCGCTACGAGCTGCTGGGAGTCCGGATCAGCGCGCTCGACCTCCCGCAGGCCGTAGCGCACGTCCGGCTCCTCGCGACCACGCCTGGCCGGCCCGGCTATGTGTGCGTGCGCGACGTCAACGGCATCATGGCCTGCCAGCGCGACCCGGAGCTGCGCCGGATCCATGACGAGGCGGCCCTGGTCACGCCCGACGGGATGCCGGTGGTCTGGTGGGGGCGCCTGCGCGGCTACCGCGAGGTCGGTCGGGTCTATGGACCGGAGCTGATGACCCTGCTGTGCGGCCAGCCGCCCGGCGCCGGGCTGCGCCACTTCCTGTGCGGCGGGGAGCCGGGCGTGGCTGAGCTGCTGCGACGGAAGCTGCAGCAGCGGTTCCCGGACCTCCGGGTCGCCGGGACCTGGACCCCGCCATTCCGCACCCTGTCGCCCGAGGAATACGACGCGCTGGCGCAGCAGATCGCCCGATCCGGCGCCAACCTGGTGTGGATCGGGCTGAGTTCGCCCAAGCAGGAGCGGTTCATGGCCGAGCTGGCTCCCCGGCTGCCGGGCGGGCTGCTGATCGGCGTGGGCGCCGCGTTCGACTTCCTGTCCGGGCGCAAGCGCCAAGCACCGCGCTGGATCCAGCGCAGCGGGTTCGAATGGTTGTTCCGCCTGCTGACCGAGCCGCGCCGGCTGTGGCGGCGCTACCTGATCGGCAACAGCCGGTTCGTCTGGCTGGTGCTCTGCGCCCTGTGCCGAGGCAAGGTCCGCAGCTAACGAATAAGTATTAGATCGTTCCGGTTAATGTTATCCAAACGACCGATTTGTTCATCCAAGAATATCATCCAACAATGTTCCTGGTGGTCTGGATCGGCCATCCATCACCAGGCGGAGAGCGCTAGTGAACATCGATACGACCGATCGGATCGCAGAGCTCGCAGTGGGCAGTGTTGCACCGGATGACCTGCCGGATGACATGCAGGCCGGTCATGACGCCACGCACAGCGGCAAGCAGCGACGGTCCGGTGGGCGCAAGCGCTATCTGGTGACCGGCGGCGGCGGGTTCGTCGGCAGCTTCCTGTGCGAGCGGCTCCTGAACGCCGGGCACCAGGTGCTGTGCGTCGACAACTTCCTGACCGGCCGGATCGACAACCTGACGCCGATCCTCGACCGCCCGGGCTTCAAGCTGCTGCACCACGACGTCACGCAGCCGCTCCATGTCGAGGTCGACGGCATCTTCAACCTGGCCTGCCCGGCCTCGCCCCCGCACTACCAGAGCGACCCCATCCGGACGACCAAGATCAGCGTCCTGGGTGCCATCAACATGCTGGGCCTTGCCCGGCGGCTGGGCGTGCCAGTGCTCCAGGCCTCGACCAGCGAAATCTATGGCGATCCGGCGGTCCATCCGCAGGCGGAAGCCTACTGGGGCAACGTCAACCCGACTGGTCCGCGCGCCTGCTACGACGAGGGCAAGCGCTGCGCCGAGACGCTGTTCTTCGACTATCACCGCCAGCACGGCGTCGCGATCAAGGTCGCGCGGATCTTCAACACCTATGGCCCGCGCATGAGCATGCATGACGGCCGGGTGGTCTCCAACATGATCGTCCAGGCCCTGACCGGCCAGGACCTCACCGTCTATGGCGACGGCAGCCAGACCCGCTCGTTCTGCTATGTCGACGACCTGGTGCGCGGCCTGATCCAGCTGATGGCGGCCCCTGCCGAAGTGACCGGCCCGGTCAACCTCGGCAATCCGGCCGAGTTCACCGTCCTGGAGCTGGCGCGCAAGGTGATCGAGAAGACCGGATCCAGTTCCAAGATCCGCCTCATGCCTTTGCCGCAGGACGACCCGACCAGGCGCCGGCCTGACATCGCCAAGGCCAGGGAGCTCCTGGGCTGGCAGCCGACGGTCGGGCTCGACGCCGGCCTGGAGCGGACCATCCGGCATTTCCGGGAGGTGCTGCAGCGCGGCCTGCCGCAGCACGTCGAGGTGCCCGCAGCGCTGGCCCGCCAGGCAGCGCCCCTGCTGCAGACCGCCTGAGCCACCCCGACCGCCCATCAAGAGAACATGCCATGGCGATCGCCGCCACCGCCCGGCTCGGCCGGGACGTCCG
>NZ_WUJP01001007.1 GCF_009806515.1 Geminicoccus flavidas
GATCCCCTGCCCGGATCTCGTCAATCTCTACGGCTGCACCATCGGCGACGAGACGATGATCGGGCCGTTCGTCGAGATCCAGAAGAACTGCATCGTCGGCAAGCGCGTGAAGATCTCCTCGCACAGCTTCCTGTGCGAAGGGGTGTCGATCGAGGACGAGGTGATGATCGCCCACGGGGTGATGTTCACCAACGACCTGATCCCGCGTGCCACTCGCGACGACGGCCGGCCCATGGTCGACGGCGACTGGGTGGTCGTCACGACCCGGGTGCGCGCCAGGGCATCGATCGGCTCCAACGCCACCATCCTGGCGGGCGTGACCATCGGCAGCCGGGCCCTGGTCGGTGCCGGCGCCGTGGTCACCCGCGACGTTCCGGCCTTCGCCATCGTCGCCGGCGTGCCGGCCAGGGTGATCGGCGACGTGCGTGAGCCCAGGAGCGGCAGGAGCCGCTCCGACCGGACGGGACAGCGGTCCCTCAGAACCTCCTTCCTGGAAGGCAGCATGCCATGATCGGCATCGGTGTCCTGGGCTATGGCTATTGGGGCCCGAACCTCGCGCGCTGCTTTGGCGAGTGCGAGCAGACCCGGGTCGTGGCCATCGCCGACTTCGACCAGGCCGCGCGCGACCGTGCTGCCCGGCGTCACCCCGGCGTCACGGCGGTCGCCACCATGGCCGAGCTCCTGGACGATCCCAGGGTCGATGCGGTCGCGATCGCCACGCCGGTCCACGCCCATTTCGAGCCCGCCCTGGCCGCCTTGCGGGCCGGCCGGCACGTGCTCGTCGAGAAGCCCATCACCACCAGCTCCGGCGAGGCCAGCCGGCTAGTCGACGAGGCGGCACGGCGCGGCCTGACCTTGATGGTGGACCACACCTTCGCCTTCACGCCGGCGGTGCAGAAGATCGCGGAGCTGGTCGGCGGCGGCGAGATCGGCGCCCTGCATTACTATGACTCGACCAGGGTCAATCTCGGCATCGTCCAGAGCGACGTGAGCGTGGTCTGGGATCTCGCGGTCCATGACCTCGCCATCCTGGAAGCCATCACGCCGGAGCGCCCGGTGGCGATCGCCGCCCAGGCGGCCAGCCACCTGGCGCAGCGCCCGGAAACCATGGCGTTCGTGACACTGCACTTCGCCAGCGGGATGGTCGCCCACATCAACGTCAACTGGCTGGCGCCGGTGAAGGTCCGCCGCACGCTGATCGGCGGCAGCAAGCGGATGATCGTCTGGGACGATCTGGAGCCCAGCGAGAAGATCAAGGTCTACGACAAGGGCGTTACGCTCACCGGCGACCGTGACGCCGCGCACCGCCTCCGCGTGGGCTATCGCAGCGGCGACATGTGGGCGCCCAGGCTGGCGACCACCGAGGCGCTGGCCACCGAGATCGACCATTTCGCCGCCTGCATCGCCAGCGGCCGCACGCCGCTCACCGACGGGCTGGCCGGCCTGCGGGTCGTGGAACTTCTGGAGAGTGCTCACTGGTCGATGCGCCAGGGCGGCCGCCCGATCGACCTCAGCCTGGAGCGCAAGGCATCATGATCCCATTGGTCGACCTGAAGGCGCAGCATCGGGCACTGCTCCCGCAACTGGAGGCGGCGGCCAGCCGTGTCCTCGCCAGCGGCCATTTCGTCCTGGGCGAGGAGATCGAGGCGTTCGAGGCGGAGTTCGCCGAGTTCTGCGGCACCCGCCACGCCGTCGCGGTCAGCACCGGCACCGCGGCCCTGCACCTAGCGCTGCTCGCCGCCGGCATCGGGCCAGGCGACGAGGTGATCACCACCACCTCCACCTTCGTGGCCTCGGTGGCAGCGATCCTCTACGCCGGTGCCACGCCCGTCCTGGTGGACATGGATCCTGCGCGACTGACGCTGGATCCGGCCGCGGTCGCGGCGGCAGTGACCCCGCGCACCCGCGCCATCCTGCCGGTCCACCTGCATGGCGGCATGGCCGACATGGACCGCATCGAGGCCATCGCCCGGCGCCATGGCCTGGCCGTGATCGAGGATGCCTGCCAGGCGCACGGTGCCGAGCATGAGGGCCGCCGCGCCGGCAGCATCGGCGACATCGGCTGCTTCAGCTTCTATCCGGGCAAGAACCTCGGTGCCTGCGGCGAGGGCGGTGCGGTGGTGACCAATGACGCCGCGGTCGCCGCCAAGGTGCGCCAGCTGCGCGACTGGGGCCAGTCCGCCCGCTACGTTCATGAGCTGCAGGGCTTCAACTACCGGCTCGACGCGATCCAGGCAGCCTTCCTGCGCGTGAAGCTGCCCCATCTCGATGCCTGGACGGCGGCGCGCCGGCGCCATGCACAGCGCTACGACACGGGCTGTGCAGAGATGGACGTGGCGACCCCGCCGCACATGCCGGGCGTGCACCATGTCTACCATGTCTATGCGATCCGCTGCGACCAGCGGGAGGCGGTCCGGCAGCATCTGGGCGAAGCTGGCATCGCGACCGGCATCCATTACCCTACCCCGGTGCATCTGCAGCCCGCCTATGCTGGGCTCGGCTATCGTCTGGGCGACTTTCCCCATGCCGAGCGCTATGCCCGGCAGACCCTGTCCCTGCCGATGTTCCCGGAGCTCGACAACGCCCGGATCCGGCAGGTCCTGGCGGGACTGGCGGAGGCGCTGGCGCCCGTCGCCGGAGCGCTGGAATGAGCGAGATCCAGGCACGGGTGGTCCAGGCGGTCCATGGCCGGCACACGGTCCTGCCCGATCCGGCCTACGAGACCGGGCTGGCCGAGGCGCTGCGCGCTGCGATGGGCCATGAGCGGCTGGAGGAAGCCTATCGCCAGCTGGGGCCGCAAGACGACTTCCAGAGCCGAATGCTCCGGCGTGTCTATCTGCGCGCCCTGGTCCGTCATCTAGGCCAGGGCGTGACGGTCCGGCCTGGCGTGACGTTCCGGCACTTCGAGACGTTCTCGATCGGCGATGGTGTCCATCTGGGCGAAGGGGCGATCCTGCAGGGCCGCCATGACGGGAATTGCGAGATCGGGGAGGGCAGCTGGATCGGCCCACAGGCCTTCCTGGATGCGCGCGACTTAGTGATCGGCGCGCAGGTCGGCTGGGGCCCGGGCGCCAAGGTCCTGGGCTCGACCCATACCGGCATGCCCGTCGAGAAGCCGATCATCTGCACCGACCTCGTCATCCGCCCGGTGCGGATTGGCGACTTCGCCGACATCGGGGTCAGCGCGGTGATTCTGCCGGGAGTGACCGTCGGCGAAGGTGCGATCGTCGGAGCCGGCGCGGTCGTGACCAGGGACGTGCCGGCCTATGCCAAGGTGGCGGGCGTGCCGGCTCGGGTGATCGGCTGGCGCCGCGAGGAGTTGAGATGACCATTCGTGACGAGCGCGTGCTGATCACCGGCGGTGCCGGTTTCGTCGGATCGCACATCGCCGACCTGCTGCTGGCCGCCGGCTGCCGGCAGGTGGTGGTTCTGGACAATCTGGTGCGCGGCCGGCGGGACAATCTCGCCCCCGCCCTGGCCACCGGCCGTCTGCGGCTGGTGGAAGGCGACATCCGCAACCACGCGCTACTGGACGAACTGGTGGCGGACAGTGACCTCGTGTTCCACCAGGCGGCCCTGCGCATCACCCATTGCGCCGCCGAGCCGCGCCTGGCCCTGGACGTCATGGTGAACGCCACCTTCGACCTCTTGGAGAGCTGCGTGCGCCACCGCGTGCGCAAGGTCGTGGCCGCCTCGTCGGCCTCGATCTACGGCCTGGCCAGCCACTTCCCCACCCCGGAGGAGGACCCTCCATACGACAATCGCACCCTCTACGGTGCCGCCAAGCTGTTCAACGAGGGCCTGCTGCGCTCGTTCCACGACAGCCACGGGCTCGACTACGCGGCCCTGCGCTACTTCAACGTCTATGGCCCGCGCATGGACGTCCATGGCCGCTATACCGAGGTGCTGGTCCGCTGGATGGAGCGGCTGGACCAGGGTCTCCCCCCGGTGATCTTCGGCGACGGACTGCAGACCATGGACTTCGTCCACGTGCGCGACGTGGCCCGCGCCAATGTCCTGGCCGCCGCCGCACCCGCCACCGACGCG
>NZ_WUJP01001008.1 GCF_009806515.1 Geminicoccus flavidas
GTGTTCAACATTGGCACCGGCATCGAGACCAGCCTGCTGGGCCTAGCCGGGGCGCTGGCAAAAGTAATGAACCGGCCCACCATGACACCGGACTTTCAGCCGGAGCGCTCTGTCAATCCGGTGCCACGCCGACTGGCCGCCACGGAAAAGGCCCTGGCCGAAATCGGCTTCGCCCACGAGATCGGGCTGGAGCGCGGTCTGGCCGACCTGGTCGCCTGGTGGCGCACCACGCGGGCCCCTGCCCTGAAGGACGTGGCATGATCCCGATCACCAAACCGGATCTGGGCCCGGACGAGCAGGAGGCCGTCTGCCGCGTGGTCGGCTCCGGTTGGCTCACTCAGGGCGCGGAAGTGGCGGCGTTCGAGCAGGAGTTTGCCGCCTGCACCGGTGCCGCCCGGGCCTGCGCCGTGTCCAACTGCACGACCGCCCTGCACCTGGCCCTGCTCGCCCACGGGATCGGGCCGGGCGACGAGGTGATCACGGTCAGCCACTCCTTCATCGCCACTGCCAACGCCATCCGGCATTGCGGGGCGGAACCGGTATTCGTCGACATCCTGCCGGACACGTTCAACATGGACCCGGCCGCCCTCGCAGCCGCCATCGACCCGCACACCAAAGCGGTCCTGTGCGTCCATCAGATGGGCATGCCGTGCGACCTGACCGCCATCGCCGCCATCGCCGAGCATCACGACCTGCCGCTGATCGAGGACGCGGCCTGCGCCATCGGCAGCGAGATCCGGCTGGACGGGCGCTGGCAGGCAATCGGCGGCCGGGCGGGTGCCACCGCCTGCTTCTCCTTCCACCCGCGCAAGGTGGTCACCACCGGCGACGGCGGCATGGTGACGACCTCCAGCCAAACGCATGACCAGCTGCTCCGCCTGCTGCGCCAGCACGGGATGAGCATCTCGGACAAGGCGCGCCACGAATCGCCACAGGTGCTGACCGAGGCCTATCCGATCGTCGGCTACAACTATCGACTGACCGACCTGCAGGCGGCGATCGGGCGGGCGCAGTTGCGCCGCCTGCCGGACCTGGTGGCCCGCCGGCGCGCCCTGGCCGCGGGCTATGCCCTGCGGCTGGCCGACCTGCCGGGCGTGGTCGCACCGGTCGAGCCCGAATGGGCCCGCTCCAACTGGCAGAGCTACTGCATCCGCCTGCCGGCCGCGGCCGACCAGCGCCAGGTGATGCAGTCCATGCTAGACCAGGGCATTGCCACCCGCCGCGGTATCATGTGTATCCACCGCGAGCCGCCCTATCGCGCCGGCGAGCACCGTCATCTGATCCATTCGGAACAGGCGCAGGACGGCTGCATCCTCCTGCCGCTCTACCCGGCCCTCACCGAATCCGAGCAGGACCAGGTGGTGGCGGCCCTGCGTAGGGCCCTGCATTCCCCCGCCCGTAGCCGGCGACTGGAAGAGCCCGTCGAGGCCGCGGCCTGAGCCTGGACATGTTGTGGACCGGACCGAAATGGACATTGGTCCTGGCGAGCATGAGGGGGAACGAAGTAGGGGCCGCCGGCGGTTGCTGACGGCCGCTCCTAGTCACGGGCGAGGCAGCGGACGCGCGCGGCCCAGGCGCAGAAGCGCTCAATCCCCAACGGCAGGAGGACAAGGCCCTGGCTTGCCTCGCTGGCTGACGACCCTGCGGCTGATGCCGAGTGCCTCGGCAGCCGGGGCCAGCCCCCTCCGGCATGCCCCTGGTCGACATGAGGGAAATCGACGGCTCGCCGATGGCTCCTGGACCGAGCCGTCGCGGTGACCCAACTGGGCGTGGTCCTGCTCTCCGGCCAGGGTGACGTGCAGGAGACCAGGAGATGGCCGAGCCTGTCGGCTGACGCATGCAGCCTAGAGCCCTTCTGCCGCTTGGCCGTCATGGCCTGCCCGGCCACCGCTTCCGGCATGCTGTCGAGGATGGCGACATCCGGCCTAGCGCTGTCCCGCATCCTCAGACAGCAGCGTCAGATAGGGCGCTGCAACCGCCCCCTCCCGCCTCTTGCTGGCCGGAAAAGAACATGCCCAGCCAGCAAGAGTGATCGCCCCCAGCTTGGCTGGGGTCCTCCCGGTCCGGAATACCGTGTGAGGCCTGTGATCTGGTGAGGGGCGTCAGCGGCCGGCGGCGCACTGCCCCGGCTCGAACATGTTCCAGGTCATGGAGACGACCTGGGTCCGGTTGGTCGCGTGCAGCTTCTTCATGATGTTGCGCACGTGGATCTTCACCGTGCTCTCGCGCATCTGCAGCTCGTACGCGATCATCTTGTTCGCTAGGCCGCGGCGCAGGCAGTTGAGGATTTCCAGCTGGCGCGGGGTGAAGTGGTCCTGGAAGCGTGCAAGAGGGGCGTCCTCCTCCGGGAGGGTCTGGCTGTCGAACTCGTCATCCCGCCCCTGCAGGCCGCCATCGCGCTCGTACGGCATGATCCGCGGGCGCGCCAGGGCAGCCGGCGGCTGAGCCAGCGGCAGCGGCCGCACGGCGGCTGCCGTCAGACCCGCCGGCTTCGGGTTGCCCTTGATGAGGCTCGCCGTCGGCACATAGGTCCCGCCGGCACACAGGAGCCGGATCACCTCAATGGCGGCCGACCCCAGCATGGTGGTCGGGATGAAGCCGCGCAGGCCGCAAGCCAGCGCCGTCATGACCGCCGCATGCTCGCAGCCGTCGGCCAGAACCGCGACCGGCACGTCGCCCACGCTCCGGGTGAATGTCTCAAGCTTGACCAACAGGTCCTCGTCAAGCGCCTCGGCATGGCCGAGATTGACGAGAACCAGCACCAGATCGACCCTGGCCTGCCCCAGCCAGACCACCTCCTCGTCCGTGTCGGTGGCGAGCACCTGGTACTCGGGAAACTTGCTCGCCAGCCACCGAGCAATGGGTTCCCGGGTCAGCGGCTTCGGGTCGAAATAGACGATCGCCTGCGAGACCGGCTGGCATTCGCCATATCCGGAGGAAGACTGAAATGCTTCCGCCGACGGTTCAGCATGGGCTGAACATATCCGGCCAGAATACGCCCTGATTATCTCCACGAATCCCCTCCAAAACTAGCAATATACTCAAATTATCATTGATCGTCTGACAATTACATCCCTGACTCGTATAACTAAATGCATAACGATGACAACGCCATTCATGCTTTAGTTGTAGCTAGGATGAACAGTATGCAATCAGGCGTATAGAGCATGCCGGTCCGGCTCACAAGCCACACATGGATATGATCGTATAATGTCATAATCTCGTGAAAGTTAAGTGCCGGTGTTCCTTGATTGCTTACGGAAGCAGTTTTGACACTTTCGATGATTCGCCACTGTTTCACGGCACCAAGCATCGGATGAGCGATGCCGGCCGTTGTTTCACTATCCATCCGGACAGCTTCTGCGGGACATCCGTAGCATCAGCATCCTGCGAGTCGGGACGGCGGATCGGCACCCGCAACGCCCTGCAGGGGGACGGTGGCCCGGGCCCTGCCCGTGCAGGCAACAGCTCGAGCCTGCCCTGATCCCGGACCGCCCTGTGACGCCCACTCTCCGGCCAGTTGACCGATCGAGGGGCAGGAGCCGTGCTCCCTGGCGGCTGGCGCCCCCGGTTACCGGCTTGTCCGGTCGACAGGGTGATGAAGGGGCGCCTCGGGCAGGACTCTCCGGTTCATCCCGCCACTCATTGGCCCCGGATCGACCGATACCGGGAATTCGATGGCGATCAGGCAGAGATCGGTCGCCGGCGCAGTACATGGACATGCGGAGCAGCCAGAGCCGGCAGCGACCGCGGTCGGGATCAAGATGGCGCGCGCCGCTACAGGCGGCGCCGCGTCATGGTGCCTGTCTTGATCATCAGGCCATGCTGCTCGAGCCGCGCCCAGGGGATACGGAACAGCAGGAGCCGCACAAACCGCCGGAACCACCAGTACACCGTCTGCCCTGTCAGCTTCGCCGAC
>NZ_WUJP01001009.1 GCF_009806515.1 Geminicoccus flavidas
GTCCAGGTCGGCGGCAGGGGCGGCAGGTCGCCTTCATACGGCGGATCGTCATATCCCGGGATCAGATCGCCGGCAGTAGCCGTCACCTGCGCTTGCGCCGGGGCGACGGCAGCAGCTGTTATGGATCCGGCCATCGTCAGGAAGCCACGCCTGCGCAGGCGTGGCCAAGCCCGTCTTGAGGTATCGCGATGCCATGACATAGCACGTGCCCGTATATGTCCGCTCAAGGCGGGGATCCTATGCACGTTTTCACTAAACAGATTTCTGGAAGATCATCAATAATGCAGTAGTCACTCAGCCATCTGCTTAGGGCCGGCGAAGCCACACGCCCATACGAGCAAACAGGTGACATAACACTCCTGTCGCTCATCCATCGTCTCGTCGATGAGCGCCGACCTACGGCTATCGCCGCATCGCGATCCTTCTCAACCAGAAGCTCGTCAGGAACAGGCTGCCGCCGGCGAACCGCAAGCGCGTCCATCGAATCATGCAGCGCCCCGCGCTGTTTCTTGAACGGCGCATTGGGCCGACACGACGACAAGATGGTGGTGATACGCGCGAACCTCAGATGGCGCCGGATGGTCTAGAGTTCGCTGGGATGGCGCTCGCGCACATGGCCTTCACCATCGACGCCTTCGACCGCGAGATCATCTCCTTCACAGGCGTGTCTGGTGCAGGCGCCAGTAGCTCGGACGTGCGCGACATGATGGTGAGGAAATCGGCCCCGGGAATAGCGGGAGCGCCATTCCCGGGGCCTGTCCAAGAAGCTAGAAGTGTAGCCTGTACATGGATGGATCACGCACCTCCGGTGCCGACCTTCCTAAAGTTCAGGATGATGTCTTTCCAAACTTCATAGTCCTCTGACGGTAAGGTCAGCGGCGAGCAGAGCAACGCGGCGCGTTCAGCACTTTCGGCAAGAAGCCGATAAGCCGGGTCTGACTGAATTCGTGCCCGCTCGACCGGCATGGCACTCTCTACCGAGCCGTCCGGCAGGATACGGAGGTTAATGCGCACTCCCTGGTTCTGCAGAGGCACGGCCTCTTGCGGCACGGTCCAGCAAGGGGTGATCTGCTCCTGCAAGGAGGCCGCAAGAGCGACTGCGCGTGGCCGTGTGCTTGCGGTGCTGCGAGGCAGGGTGCGGACTGGAGCTGCGGCCACGACGACCGGATTGGCCGGCGGCGTGGTGTTGGCGGAAGCGGCGTCAGGGGCCACTGCAGCGAAGACGACAGGCGCAGTGGGTGGCGCTGCTTGCGACACAGGGGGAGCAGCATAAGTCAGCGCTGGCGCCGGCGCTGCAACCGCTGCACTGGCAACTTCGACCGGCGGGGGCTGCGGCAACGGCTGGAGTACCCCGGGATCTTGCGGCAGATGGCAACTCTTCTGAACATTCATCTGCTGCAGTGCGTCATACTCGCCCTTCAGGCGAGCGTACTCGGCTGCTTCGGGGCCATCGCCTCCCTCAAGAAAGAACAGGGCTGGCCAGAAAATCACCATGCCGAGCGCCATTTGCGCGGCATCGTTATCTGCCTTCGTATCCAGGGAGGCATGGAGCTGTGAGACCCTACCAGAGATCCGCTGCATCTCCAGGCTGATCTGGTTGCAGTCATAGCCCCTATATTGAACAGGCGACACATACTGAGTGGTGATGTTATCGGGCTGAGTTGCACAGCCAGATAACGCTAAAATCGCGCATAAGCCAACAACACGACATTGCATAGATTGCCCTCGTGACGGGCTGAGTACTGTAGAATTTGCCTCAGCTTCCGGCGAAGGTATCAGAATTCCATGCGGCTACGTCAACTTCAATAATGAAATTTCCGGACACATCCGGATGTTTTTGCTGCCCGTGCCACTGCCGACCTCCAGCATCTTGCGCAATGCAGCTGCCATCCCCGATGGTCGGCGTCCTTGGCTCAGGCCACTGCGGCCAGCTCGGCAGGGGACCGGGATTCGCCCGTTTCGCGTTATTGGTCATATGACTGATTGACATGATCTATCTATGGTAGCATAAGCTAACCGTAGCTGGATAACTTCTGATAGAGATTGCCCACGAGTGCAAATCTTGGGAGGCGTCAGGATGGCTTGTGGACGCGACTTGTCAGATGCCGAACGCCGCCTCCAAGAATTGGAGAACCAGGCCACTCACTTGCGAAAGATCATCCTAACCATGGAGGAATATGGCCTCCCCCACCTTGCCGAGGCGGCCCGAATGCTGCTGGCCGATCTCGACCTACCTCTTATTCTCGCTCGGGAGCGTAGCGACCGGAGCAACCCTTTCCCGGATCATGGTCTTGGCATGGTGGGATAGCACCCCCGACCGGCAGGCTGGAGATGACCGTGTACAAGGTGGTCTGGGCCAACAGCTTCGGTGAGCCCGTCGAGCGAGCGGAAGGAACGACAAGGCTAGCCTTTCGGTCAGCCGTCCAAACGGCGATCGAGCGGCGGCGGATCAAGCGCAGCTACGCGTATCAGCTCCAGTGCCCGCCGGAGGAGCGCGACGACCTGGTCGACGACATCACCGACCTGATGGCTCGGCTGATCCGGCCGTCCTGAGCCGACAAGCTGGCTCAGAACAGGGTGCAGACGCAGAACCGCTAAGCGACCAAGGGCGTGAGCGGCTTTGCGTGGTGACGCTGCTTGGCCACTCCGACCACAGCATTTCGTCGAGCTGCGCACAGTGCGACGGAACGACCGGCGGTGCGATGCGCAGACGGTGGCGGCAAAAGACGTCAGGTGTGAACATTCTTGCGGTGAGGCGCGGGCCAGCAAGGCTTCCGCATCTAGCACAAGCCCATAGCTGCTGCGCCTGCCGTCTGGCGGAGCATGAACGACTGGATCGCCCAGGAGATGGGCAGAATATTGCTTGGCTAGTCAGCGGCACTTAACCGGGGCGTTTGGCCTCGTCTGCAAGCCCGGGAACAGTTCCTGCAACGGCCGGACCTGCTTGAAGACCTCCGCAGCCCGTTTCGGTTTGTCATCGTCGTCGACTGTGTCGGGGTTGCCCACCGGAACCAGGATCCAACGGGCACCGGTACCTGCGAAAGCGTGCTGATCGATGCGAGGTGCTGGCAGGGAGGCGCCGGCCGCCAGCAGGGCGTCGACATGCTCGGCCAGGACGTCGGCAGCCATGGCGGTAGCGTCCGCGACCGTGGCGCCGGCTGCCACGCAATACGGGAAGTCGGGGAAGGCCACGGCGTAGCCGCCGGACCGGGTTGACCGGAGCTGGGCCGGATAGTGCCGGACCGTCACGGCGGTCCCTTTCTGGGACATTGTGTTCCGGATGCGGTGCCTGCCGAAGGACCGGAAATAAACAAGAAAATACTGTAATTCATAATAGAGGCGCATCCCTGTTCGTTCGCATTGCAATTTAGCGCACTACATCCAGCGTTTTTAGATAAAATTCTACGGAAACGTCTTTAACTCAATCCAGATCTGTGCTATAACGGCAACATCGGTATAATGTTAATGTGCGGAGGCGGCGGTTCGGCATTGGTTCATCGGCAGATGCCGAAGTGCCGATGGGGTTATGCGCCGCATCAAGCCGCCGGCCATGCCTCCTGCGCCTTCACCTAGCCGCCATCCAGGCGGCAAGGCGGCCGGCGCTGCCACAAAGCCATCACCGAACCGGACCTATACCGCTCAGCGTCGGGGGGGGCCCGTTCTTGTGACTTCCACGGTGTGGAGGACAACAATGAAGCATGTCCTGCTCGCCGCTGCCTTCGTCGCTGCCGTCCTGCTCGGCCCAATGTCCTGGGCCCTGTCTGGTTGGAACGGTCCCATCCCCGCCGCGAGCGTCGATCTCTACGGGAACGTCGTCGGCTACGAGTTGGACGATCATCGTCTGGCCGATGCGCAGGGCCAAGACGTGCCGGTCGGCCCGCCACCGCCTTGAGCGGCCGGCCAACGAGCACCACCCAGCACCAGCCCGCCGGCCGTGCCCTCTGTTGCCGGCGCCGAATCAGGACCGATGTGTCGATCATGAGCTTGGGCACGGGCCTGGCGCTCGGTATCGCGCTTGGTGCGGTGCTGGGCGAAGCGCTGTTCGACAATATGGCGGCCGGCGTCGCGGTCGGCCTCTGCTTGGGCGTGGCGCTCGGGCAGGTCAGGCGCTGACCGGCTAGCCGCCGCTATCCAGCCGCTGCCGGGCGGCCGGCTCGACTTCCGGCTCGTGTGCGGCCAGCCGGAGCAGCAGGGTGGACAGTTCGGCCTGGGCGGCCAGCTGGATGCGCTCCAGATCGGCCAGCTCGGTGGCCGCTACCTGGCCGTCGAGCTGGCTCTCCTACCCAATGTGATCAGCAATATCAGAGCTGACGGATGCGAACCGCGCGGAACTGCACCTTCCCGGTGTGGTATTGCAGCCCGATCATGCCAGACCTGCTGAGTGCCGCTGGCACATCGCCTTCGCTTATAAGCTGCCCATTGAGTTGCACCGCCACGCGAGTTCCGCGTGCGGTGATCCGATACTCGTTCCAGTGGCCCGCCATGCCTTCCCGGCTCGGCATCTTTTGTGTCCAGACCCTTGCCGGCACATGACTATAGACGGCGCCGGTGCGATGCCGTGGGCTTTGCAGGCGGCGGCTGGCCGCGTCATAGCCGGTGTCGTCGATCTGGATCTCGATGGCACGATCATAGAAGCCGGCAGCATCAAGCTCGGCAGACGGACGCGGGGTGCGCAGGAAGATGCCGGAGTTGGCGGTCATCTCGCCACTGCCAGGCTCGAGGAACGCCTTCCATTGCAAGCGCAGCTCAAAGTCCGTGAACAAGTCCGGGTCGTCATAGAACAGCACGCCCAGCCCGGCTTGGCCATGCACCTCCAGGATGCTGCCATTCTCGATCAGCGCGGGCTGTTTTTCGGTGAAGCGAGGATGGTTCGGCTGCCACTTGGTGACTTCGGCACCCTCCAGCAGGAACCGGAAGCCTTGGGCCTTCTCCTGCGCCACCTCGTCCTCGCCCGGCAGCGGCGTGCTGACCTGGCGATCGACGATCGTCTCCGCCACCTTGCGCGCAAGGCACAGGCCGGTCAGCACCGGGTTGGCAGAGCCGACGGTAGGGAACAGCGCCTGGTCGACGCAGGCGACGTTGGCGATGTGATGGAGATGCCCGTTCACGTCGGTGACCGATAGTTCGGGATCATCGCCCATGAACAGCGTGCCGGCATCATGCCAGGTGCTGCCCACCTGATGGCGGTCCTCCGGCTGGATCCCGCTGCCGCCCATCTCTGCGGCAAGGGCCAGACAGGCATCCCGCATCCGTTGCCAGATCGGCGCATCCGCCTGGTCGGCATAATGGACGAAGGCCCGCGCGTGATCGAACTGGTGATCGCGATCGGCCGGACTCGCCAGGTCGATCCAGCTCGTCCCGCTCGCATGGACCTTGGCGCTGCGGTCCCCCTTCATCTCGCCGCAGGCGCGGAAGATCAGGTTGATCCGGTTCGGGTCCTGACGGTCCGCCAGCCGCTGGGCCAGCTCGGCATCGGGGATCATGCGGTAGAGCAGGCCCTCGGCACTGCCGGAGGCGTCACCGGTGCCATAGACCTGGAGATGAAAGCGGCCATCCGGGGTATCGGCCTGCAGGTGGAAGCTCGCGGTCTGCAGGCGATCGCGCAGCGTCTTGCCAGTGGCTTGCTGCACCCACTGCGCGAAGGCGGCACGGTCGACGTGAAACGGAAAGTCGAAGCGCAGGTGCGCCATCAGGTTGCGGCCAATGAGCTCGTCCTGTTCGGGCCTCTGGGCTGCGGTGGGGAAGGATTCCAGCGCAAGCCGCGTGGACTCGATGCAGCCCAGCCCAAGCACCACCGTACAGGTCGGCTTGATCGGCAGGAACTGGCGCACCCCATTGACGAACAGGTCGATGCCGGACACGCGATAGCCTGCCACCTGCGCGCCGTCCCGCTCGACTGGATCAACGATCAGCCGTGCCACGTGCGTCCGTGGCACCAGGAACAAACGTGCCTGCGCATCCGGCTGACCGCGCGCGTTGCGCAGCGCCGAAATCAACAGCGTCAGGCTGCTGTATTTGTCGGGTGAGAACACGCCCGAGACGAAGGACTGGGTCTGCACGGCGATCGGTGGATCGACCGGATCCTGCAGCGGCGTGCCTGGACCTTGCCGCAGCGTGTCCAGCGCATCCAGCAAACGTGCCTTCAGCGCCGCGTTCAGGCCGAGCTGATCCGGCGGTTCATCCGGACCTGCCACAGGGTCGAACACGTAGTCGTCCGCCGGCTGCACACCGATCTCGAACTCGACCGCCTCATAGACGGAAGCAGGGGCGGGTGGTGCCAGCCGGTTGGGCAGGTTGCGGCCGAAGGTGGGCGGCGAGATCAGGTAGTCCTTTACCGACCGGGGCCACTGCGCCAGATCGGCCTCCTGCAGGCGCGGGCACCAGCCACCCCAGTAGAGCGACTTGCCGCCAACACAGTAGGCCGTACCCGGAAAGGCCTCGTTGCCGACCCAGCCCGTGCCCCAGACGAGGTGCCGGGGTTCTGGCTGATCCACCCCGCCGCTCGACCGGAACGGGTTGCTCAAGCTCAGATCGGGGATGTTCTGGCCGTGCTCGTGCACCAGGAACGGGCCGGCTTCCAGGACCAGCACGCGCAGGGGCGTGCGGCCGGGCACATCGCTCTCGGTATAAAGCTTGGCGGCACTGTACCCGCCATACATGCCAGCACCAATGACGACGACATCGAAGTCAGGATTGCTCGTCGCTTCCTGGAAGGTATTGCAGATGAACCGGCCCATCACGTCGAGACTGAAGCTCGTCTGCTGGACGTCAGGGGCGCCGGCAAAGCTCTCGGTGGTCACCTGTAGCCGGGTCAGCGGCATCGGTCCGTCCCAACCACGAAGGAAGAAACAACATCCACCGACAGCAGCAGGCCGGCCGCAGCGCTCGCCTGGATCATGCGCGTGATCATTTCTGTTCCCCCCTGACCGGCGCTTCTTCGGGCCAAGGCGGCACCGTAGCATGAACCAACCAAAAATGCCTGCCTGCTCGGCCGAGGTTGGCGGGTCGGGCTTGCCCCTACCCCCTAGACCCCTCGAATTGGTCATAACCCGGGACCGGGTGTCGCCCAGCGGCAGATGCGTTCATTCGTTCCGAGCCAGATCAGCCCACCGAGCATCGCCACCGATCAGTCAGGCCGCGCCGGCGCCTAGTGCCACCCGCGCTTCTCATATGCATCGTTGATGATGTTCGCGATCTCGTTGGCGGTCCGCTTCGCGGCCGCCTCGATGCTTTCTGGCCCGGCTTCCTGCAGCACGTTCCCGGCTCCGCTGATGGCGGCGCTTGTCGCCACCGTACCTGCGGCCACACCGCCGCCGATCGGCACAAGAATTCCAGGTATCCGCCCGCCCGCTGTTTCGATTTGGCCCGAGCCCAAGGAGGTCAGGCCGGTAGCGGTTACTTGGTAGGTTTCGACCAGGGTTTTCAGTTCGGCTGCACCGGCGCCGAAGCCAATCAGCATCCGCTTCGTCCGGCTGCCTTCATTGATCGAGACGAACGCACCGCGGATCACGCCGTCACCCACGTGCGGGAACGGCCCGGTCGATCCGTTGATCGCCGGTATACCGTGGTTGTTCAGCGCTTCGATGAGATATCCCGCCGTCAGTTCGCCCAGGCGGCGCCCTAGCACAATCTCCTTCTCCGACTGCGGCGTGGTCCTCTGTTGATACAGCTGGGCAATCGCCGAGTCCGGCGGCAGATCCGCAGGGTCCGAGGCGAAGTCATAGACGAGGATTCGCGCCGGCTGCGTGACATCCCGATCAGCAGCGGCCTGCAGTTCGCCCACGGTCGTCCTTGCGCAACCCACGGTCACCAGGGCAGCGGCCATGCACCCGGTGAGAACGATGCGTCTCATGATCCCCCTTTCTTAGTTCGAGGCGCCCCGTGCGGCAGGCCACAGGCTGGCGAAGGTCCTGAAGGGCTTGGCAGTATGCCGCGGCATTCTCGCGCTACCAAGCGACGACCATGGCGGTGCCAGGGCGTGAAAGAATTCTTTCGCGGAAGACGGGAGGCGCCCCAGCATCACCTCGCTCCAGGCGCGGCGCTAGATCTGGCCGACGTCGATAAGCTGCAGTCCAGGGGATCCGGTCCGTCCTCCCCGCTACTGACACCTCGCCACGGCAGCGCACCGACGCCTGCAGAGCATGATCTACGTCGCCATGAGTAGCCTCATGGACTATGCTGACAAGTCCCCGGCACCATCAGCCGTTGCCGAGGTCCTTGCCGCGGTGCGAATGGCGATGAATCCTGCTCAAGCTACAGTGGTACCCAATACCCTCGGCTGGCGGTTCAAGCTGGGAATTGGGATCTTCGTACTGGCATTTGCGATATGGCTGCTGATTCCGCTGGCAGCCGCGGTCGGTGTCTCGGGAACTAAAATAGCTGCCCTGACTGGTACATTATTTATCGCGAACAAGGTGCTCTTGCTTCTGGTCGTCGTTGTCATGGGCAAGGCCGGATTTCAGGAACTGAAACGGCATATGTCCGGCTATGTGGCCACGTTCGTTCCCGATACTGTCAATCCTCTCCGGCATCGGATCGGCATCGTTATGTTCTGCCTGCCGCTGATCTTGGCGTTTCTCAAACCCTATATCGATACTATGTGGCCGGGTCTTCGGCCCAACATTTGGCAGCTACAGCTGCTGGGCGATGTCATGCTGATCGCGAGCTTCTTCGTCCTTGGAGGGAACTTCTGGGGCAAGTTTCGAGCGCTGTTCGTCCGAACTGCTCGGGTCATCGATGCCGCTACGCCGTGAGCCGGATAGTCCGGCCTCTCCCAGGCCGTGGCGGCCCGGTCCTCAGCGGGGCTGCAGGCAACACATGCCCAGCAACGTGTTCAGCAAGCGGTGGCCGATATGTCCGAGACCTTGTCTGACAGGATGGAAACCTCTGCGGCACAGGAGCGGCCTTCTGAAGCGAACCCTCTACGACGCGTCGCCTTCGCCGTCGTCGCGCTGATCGCCGTTCTGTTCACCCTGTCCATCTTAATGGAACGCAGCACGCCATCTTCGTCTCAGGCGGTGGTGCAGGCCTATGTGGTGCCGATGGCGTCCGAAGTAGGGGGCCGCGTCGCAGAGATCAGCGTGATCGACAATGCGCGGGTGCAGGCTGGGCAAACTCTCTTCCGCATCGATCCTCAACCCTACGAAATCGCCGTTGCCGAGGCGGAAGCTCGGCTCGAGCAGATCGGACAGACGATTGGCGCCAGCACGGCGGCCATCGAAGGGGCACAAGCCCAGGTCATTGAAGCGGAGGCCAATCGCGCCAATGTGCGCGAACAGGCGCAGCGGGTCATGCAACTGGTCAAGCGGGGCGTTTATGCACGTGCGCGCTATGACGAGGCGAAAGCCACTCTAGACGCCGCGGAAGCCGCTGTTACCCGTGCCGAAGCCAATTTAGAGCGTGCCCGACAAGAGCTTGGCCCCGCGGGCGAGAACAATCCGCAGCTCAAGCAGGCACTTGCCGCACTGGAGCAGGCGCAGCTGAATCTGGTTCGCACCACGGTCACGGCGCCTTCGGATGGCGTGATCGCCAATCTTAAGCTCGCAGTCGGGCAGGTGGTCGGTGTCGGGCAGCCGGCGCTGACCTTCATCGATGCCGGAACCGTTTGGATTTCTGCCTCCTTCAAGGAGAACAGTCTTG
Source organism: Geminicoccus flavidas (assembly GCF_009806515.1). GTDB lineage: Bacteria > Pseudomonadota > Alphaproteobacteria > Geminicoccales > Geminicoccaceae > Geminicoccus > Geminicoccus flavidus. The sequence continues at coordinate 9,640 of NZ_WUJP01001009.1, forward strand.
AGTATATGCAACCTAATGATATGGCGTCGGTGGTCTTCGACACACTGCCCGGCAGGGTATTTTCGGCTCGGGTCGAGAGTGTCGGCTGGGGTGTCGCCCAGGCTGCCGATATTGGCTCATCCAGTCTTCCGATAATCCGCAATGACAGCGGATGGGTGCGCGAGCCCCAGCGCTTTCCCGTGCGCCTGGTGCTGCTCGACGACGCCCGTCCTGCTGGCCCCCGCTACGGATCCCAGGTGGATGTCGTGATCTATACGGGTGACAACCCGGTCCTGAACGCGCTCGGGGTCTTCTGGATCCGGGTCGTCTCCGTGCTGACCTATGTCAGCTGAGATCACCACAAGGTCGGTCGAACTGCTCGAACGGACACGGGCGCGACGTCAGGGATTGCGGGTGGCACTCGCGGTTGCGGTCGGCTTTGCCGCGACGACGGCGGCCGGCAGCATCATTCCGTTTCTCACCCCCCTGTTCGCTGCCCAGCTCCTCATCTCCGGCCGCCGCCCTCTGACCTTCGGCCAAGGGCTCGGCATGATCGTGTTGATTGTCATCGTGGGGCAGATCCTGGCTCTCTTCACTGCTCTGTTCGGTGATCGACCGCTCGTATTCCTATCACTCCTGTGGTTCGTCTACTTCACGTGCTTCCTGCTCCAGGCCAGCGGGAAAGCCGGGCCGGCAGCCAGTCTTGTGCTGGTCATCGCCATTCTTGTGCCATTGCTCAGCATCCTGCAGCGTGATCTTGGCGAAGAGATGATACTCATTCTTGCCGAGGCCGTTATAGGCGGGGTGCTGCTCTCCTGGGCAGCGCATGCACTTCTGGCCGATTCGGGTGAGGACACGGCCGCGCCACCAGGCGCGTCCATCCACCGACCGGCAAGCCGCCAGGCATTGGCGAGCGCGTCGATTCTCACCGCGGTCGTCGTGCTATGCCTCGTCGGCCACCGTCTTTCGACCGCGATCGTCATCCCCATTACGGTCGCGTCCCTACTCGGGCAACTGGACCTGGCGAGCACCCAGCGGGCAGCCTTTGGCCTCATGGTCGTCAATCTGCTCGGGGGAATCGTGGCGACGATCGCATTCACGTTCCTCGAGGTCCACCCGACGCTGTGGCTCCTGTTTCTTATCGTTCTCCTCATAAGCCTTCTGTTCGGCGGAAGAGCCGCTGGGGACTCGAGAACGGGCAAGGCCTACGGCGGCGCGCTGACGATCTTCCTCGTCCTTTTCGGCCTTGGGGTCTCGCCCTTGCCCGTGAGCACGCCAGAGTTGCTCTCAACGCGGATCTCGTATGTCTTCTTCGGGATCCTCTGGGCGATCGGTATGGCGGCGTTGCTATGGCCGCGTCCGCAGGATGCGGGCGTCAGGGGCTGAACTATCGAGCCGCAACATCACCACGATAATAGTTAAAGAGGCCTTCCATGGTCTGGGTCATTCTTCTCCGCTGGCTTGCTCGAGATCGGCTGAGCGATCGGCCTCAAGTATACTGCTGGCTTCACCCGGCTCGTGCCGACGGTGCTGACCGTGGCCTTCATGTTGGATAAAGGCGGTCATCGCGCCCTGGCCGGAGGCCAGCTGCACCGAGAAGTCCTGGATCTGGGCGCCCATGCCGGCGCGACGGCCGGCTTCGGCGATGCCGCCCATCGCATTAAGGCGCATATGGCGCGCCCCACTCCATACCCTGCCTAGATCTGTCATAATGTTACTACTCAAGAATGTCGTCACGCCGAAGCTGCGCGAGCCGGGCAGTGCCAAGGCGAAGGCGTACCTGATCGAGCTGGTCCAGGGGTGCCGGTCGTATGCGAGCTCATCCGCGAACGCACCCACGGCCGCCGACCGGCACCTGCCGGGTGGATGACGCAGACCTAGCCGAACAGGTGATCGCGGCCGGTCTGGCCCAAGACTGCCCCGGTGCAGCAGGAGCGCTATGCCGGGGTGGAGCAGCCCCAGGCCTAGGCATTGCCCCTGCCGGGCTACTGCCAACCGCGCTAAGCGCGGCTCAGCTATCTTCCTCATCCTCGGCTGGATCGTCCTCTTCCAAGTCCTCGTCCTTAGGAGACTCCAGAGAAACTTCAATAAGAGAGTATCAGCACACAAGTGAGGAAATTCAGAACACAAACAAGGAGATTCTCGATGCAAGCGAGGATTGATAGATTTCCCTATTGCTTTTCCATATAAATCTACTGTTTTTCTGCACATATTTTGGGATATGACTCTTTATCTTGAAGAAACTGAGATTCTTCATAAATTTCTGGCTGCAGAGCAACGGCTGCTATGGCGTGATCATGCGGCAAAGGGTCATGTGCATGATGCTCACAAGAAGTTGCCGCCTTGCTCGCCTCCCAAAGCGATAAGGGGATGCACTACGAGTTGCCGGAGGACGGGCCCTGTTCGTCCAGCCGACAACGGCAGATTGCCCAGAACCTCGGCAACAAGACCGCTATCAAAGGTTTGACCGTTGGCTGCATGAAACGAGCCGCCTGACCTGCGCGAGATCGTCTTCATCGACAGCGACCAGCAAAGGCAATCTTCTGTCGGTGGTGATCAGGTAACGTATCCACTCGCCTGAGAAGGGTGGGCACGGGCTCGTCGACATTCAGCCTGCCGGGATCCGTCCAGCATGTCCCTTCGATCTGATCCCTGCTTTCTCCGCCCTGCCCACCTCCGATCTCCTGAGGATCACGCAGCAGCACTGCATGCCGGCGGGCGCGGGCATGTCACCATCGCCCGCAAGCACGGCGGCGCCTGGCATGAGAGCGCCATCCCGGTTCCTGAACTCCCTTATGCCGTGCGCCAGCTCCGGGGTGTCGAGGACATCTACATCACGCAGAACCGCTTCTTCGGCCCAAGGCGGCTGGTCGCGCACCTGGCTGCACTGAACGCCCTATTCATCGACCTGGACTACTACCGAACTCCTCATGCCGATGCCCATCCCCAACATGTCCTGGCTCTCGCCCTGGAGGCGCTGGAGCGTGCCGAGCAGCCATCTCCGTCCTTCGCACTCGACACCGGTCGTGGCCTGGCCCTGGTCTGGCTACACACGCCTTTGCCGCGTGCGGCCCTGCCGCGATGGCGGGCCTGCCAGAAGGAACTCTACACCACCTTAAAGCAGCTGGGCGCAGATCCCCTGGCCACCGACGCAGCCCGGGTCTTGCGCCTGACCGGGACCCGCAACAGCCGGGTTGATCGGCTGGTCGAGGCACTCACCCCGGTAGGCCAGCTATGGAACTTCGACCTGCTGGCCGATGAGATCCTGCCGCTCACCCGGTCCGAGATCATCAGCCTTCGGCTGGAGCGCGCAGCCCATCGACCGCACGACCGACTGCGTCCTCGGCCAGCATGCTGCTTCGAGGCAGCCGGGCTTTGGGAAGGCCGACTTGCAGAGCTACAGCTCCTGCTGAAGCATCGCTGGTTCGACAGCCTGCCAACCGGAGAGCGGGATGCCTGGCTGGTCCTGGGGGGCACGGCCATGGGTTATCTGGTGCCGGGCCGGATGGTCCGTCGAGAGATCCATGCCCTGGCCCACGAGGTAACAGGCGGCCACTGGAGCACGCGAGAGACCGACTCCCGAATGAGCAGCGTGATCCGTCGGGCCGAGTATGCTGCTCTTGGTCGGAAGATCGAGTACGGGGGCCGTCTCGTCGATCCCCGTTACCGCTTCTGCACCGAGACGATCGTCGAGATGCTCGGCATCACCGAGAACGAGATGCGCTCCTGCGGGTTCAGGCACCTCGTCACACTCGACATCCGGCGCGAGCACGATCGGCAGCGTCAGGCCAAGACGCGACGTGCTCATGGAGCGGTGCCGCGGGCTGAGTACGAGGCCCAGGCGCTGAACCGGATCAAGCCTTGGGAAGCCGAAGGGATCAGTCGGGCCACCTGGTATCGACGTCGTGAGACAGGTCCGTCCCGTTGTATGGTGGGAGAATCCCTTTCTCCTCAGGAAAGGGCCACTCCATGACCAGTAGCTGCGACAGAACCAGCTTTCTGCCGGGAACTCAGGATGGGCCGATGAGCCATGCTGAGGGCAGCACCTTTGGGCTTTAGGACGCGGCGGAAGCAGACTGCTGGAGGCCCAGGGAAGCCCGCTGGACGGGGTTCCAGACTCGGCCCTGCTGGGAGCCTGGCCTGAGCAGAAAGCCAGCCAGAGGGCTCCAGGAGGCTCCGGAATAAGGCTTGATTGCGGAGTACTCGCCAGTAAGGGCGATTTCCCGAATGAGGGAGATCCGCTTGGCGGACGACCCCTCGGACGGCGATCCGCCTGTCGGCCGATGCCTCCCACGGGAGGGTATAGGGTGGCAAATCTCTGGGACTCTGGGGCGGGAGACCGCAGGCCCACCTTCTTTCTCACCGATGCAAAATTCACGATGGGGTCTCCCTGGTTCCCGGATGCTTTCCTACCCATCGGTGCCAGGTCAGTCCTTGAATCTGAAGCGTTCAGGAGGCCAGGAATGCCCGCCGGGAGAGCCGGGTAGCTGCCCTTCCAGGTGACACCCCTGGGCCGGGTCTGGAAGTCATTGTGATCAATCCAGGTGGGTCGACCGCCACCGCGTCCAGCGATACCGGCCAGCAGCAGCATGCCAGCGTCCGTGGTCAGGCGACCGCCGTCGAAGGTGAAACGCACTTCTTTGCCGGCCACCCGCGTCAAGAAGGCGCTCCGCTTGTTCCATCACGTGCTCCCGAGCCACCCGGGATAGACTGCATCCGTCAGGGCGAGGGGCCGCATCAGAGGGGGCGGGGGTTGGACGTCAGGACTTGGCTGCGTGGCCTAGGCTTGGGGCAGTACGAGCCAGCCTTCCGCGACAATGACATTGATGCGGGCCTGCTGCCGACGCTGACCGCGGACGACCTGCGCGAGCTCGGGGTCGTTTCGCTCGGTCACCGCAAGCGGCTTTTGACCGCGATCGCCGCCCTGACGCAGCCGAGCGGCCTCGGACTGCCGGCGCTCACGCTGCCGCCAACCTCGACGGCATCACAAGCCGAGCGTCGCCAGCTCACGGTGATGTTCGTCGACCTTGTCGGCTCCACGGCGCTCTCGACCCGCCTCGACCCGGAGGAGATGCGCGAGGTCCTGCGCGCCTACCAGAACTCGGTCGCGGGCGAGATAGCGCGCGTCGACGGCCACTTCGCCAGGCTGATGGGCGACGGCGTGCTAGCCTATTTTGGCTGGCCCCGCGCGCATGAGGACGACGCCGAGCGCGCCGTGCGGGCGGCACTGGCGGTCGCCGAGGCCGTCCCTCGACTTGCCACGCCGGCCGGCGAGCCGCTCGCCGCGCGGATTGGGATCGCGAGCGGCCTCGTGGTCGTGGGCGACCTGATCGGCGAAGGCGCCGCCCAGGAAGAGGCCGTGGTCGGCGAGACGCCGAATCTTGCCGCGCGTCTGCAGACGGCGGCGACACCGGGTGCCGTGGTGGTCGACCTGGGCACGCGCCGGCTGCTCGGCGAGGTGTTCGAGCTGCGCAAGCTCGGCCCGACCCGGCTCAAGGGCTTTATCCGTCCAGTAAGCGCCTATCAGGTCCTGGGTGAGCGCCTCGCCAAGAGCCGCTTCGAGGCGTGTCAGCCGGGCCGCCCGGCGCCCATGGTCGGGCGCGACGGGGAGCTGGCACTGGTGCTGGAGTGTTGGCGACAGGCCTCCACTGGGGAGGGCCAAGCGGTGCTGCTAGTCGGCGAAGCCGGCATCGGCAAGTCGCGGCTGGTGCGGGCCGTGCTGGACGCAGTCGAGGCCGAGGAGCACGCGGTGCTGCGCTACCAGTGCTCGCCGTACCACACCGCGACCCCGCTGTGGCCAGTCGCCCAGCAGCTCCGCCTCACCACCGGCGCCGAAGCCGGCAATGACGACCCGGACACGCTTAGCAAGCTGGAGGCGCTGCTGCGGCAGGGGCTGGAGCCGGAGGAGGCCAGCGGCGCAGTGCCGCTGGTCGCCGCCCTGCTCGGGATCGACCTGATCGATCGCTCCCCCTCGCCGGACCTCACCCCGCAGCAGCAGCGCGCCCGCACCTTGGCGGCGTTGGTCGGGCAGGTCCTGGGCCAGGCACGCCGCGGGCCGGTGCTGCTGGTGCTCGAGGATGCGCACTGGGCCGACCCCACCACCCTCGAGCTGGTCGGGCTGGCACTGGATCGGATCACGAGCGCGCGCGTGCTCCTGCTGGTGACGAGCCGACCCGACGGGCAGCCCGCCCTCGACGGCCACCCGCGCAGCACCCGCCTCTCGCTTAGCAGGCTCGGCCGTGGCCCGAGCAAGGCGATCGTGACGCGCCTGGCCGGCGGCAGGCTGCCACCGGCGGTGCTGGGCGAGATCGCCGCCCGGACCGATGGCGTGCCGCTGTTCGTCGAGGAGCTGACCAAGGCGGTGCTTGAGGCCAGGACGGGCACCAGTGTGGCGGTGCCGGCCTCGCTGCACGCCTCGCTCATGGCCCGGCTCGACCGCGTGCCCGAGGTCAAGAAGGTGGCGCAGGTCGCAGCTTGCCTCGGGCGCGAGTTCGCCTATCCGTTGCTCGCTGCGGTCTCACCGGTGCCGGAGCTGGAGCTGCAGGCCGCCTTGGACCGGCTGACCACAGCCGAGCTGGTCTTTGCGCAAGGTGAGCCACCCGAGGCGAGCTATGCGTTCAAGCACGCGCTGGTGCGTGATGCCGCTCACGAGAGCCTGCTCAAGGCGGAGCGGCAGCGGCTGCACGCCCGCATCGTTCGGGTGCTGGAGGGGAACTTCCCGGCGACGGTCGACGCTGATCCCGAGCTGCTGGCCCGGCACTGCGCGGAGGCGGGACTCGCCGAACAGGCGGTCGACTACTGGCAGAGCGCCGGCGAGCGGGCGCTGGCGCGCTCCGCGATGGCCGAAGCGGTGGCCCAGCTGACCAGGGGATTGGAGGCGCTGACGAGGCTGCCCGACGGGCCTGACCGCCAACGGCACGAGCTCGGCCTGCAGCTCGCGCTGGGCCAGGCGTCGATCGCCGCGCGCGGCTTCGCGGCACCGGAGACCGGCCGCGCCTATAACCGGGCTTGCGACCTGTGCCGCGCGCTAGGCGACGTCCCGGCGCTCTTCCCGGCCCTGTACGGGCGATCGGTGCATCATCTCGTTCGTGGCGAGCTGGCCCTGGCGCATGAGGCCGCGCGCGAGCTGTTGCACTCGGCCGAGGAGCGTGGTGATGCCGCCGCGCGGGTGGCCGGCCACCGCATGGTCGGCGCGGCCTTGTGTCAGCTCGGGAGGCTGACCGAGAGCCGCCACCACCTCGAAGCGGCGCTCACGCTGTACGACCCCGTGCGGGATCGCAGCTCGGCCCTGGTCTACGCCATCGACTCGCGCGTGGTGTGCCTGTCGTGGCTGTCCCTCGTGCTCGTGGTGCTCGGCTATCCAGAGCGGGCCCTGGCGCAACACGGCGCGGCGCTCGCCTACGCCCGCGAGCTGGCCCATCCTGGCACGATAGCCGTTGCCCTCGCCCCCATGGGTTGCGTCCTCCATCAGCTGCTCCGGGATCGGCGGAGTGCTCGCGAGCAGGCAGAGGCGGCGATAGCGCTCGCGAGCGAGCAGGCCTTCCCGCACTACCTGGCGGCGGGCACGGTTGTCCGCGGCTGGGCCATGATGGACACCGGTCGTGCGGAGGAGGGCATCGCCGAGATCCGCCGGGGCTTAGCCGACTATGGTGCCACCGGGGGCGAGATGTGGTCGCCCTACTTCCGAAGCCTGCTCGCCGAGGTGCAAGGACAGAGGGGCCACGCCACGGCCGGCCTGGATCTCGTGTCCGAGGCCATTGATCAGGCCGGACGGATGGAAGCTCACTGGATCGAGGCCGACCTGCACCGGCTCCGGGGCGAGCTGCTGCTGGCCCTGCCTCAGCCCGAGCGGTCGGAGGCAGAGGCTTGTTTCCTGCGGGCGCTCGCCATTGCGCGCGAGCAAGGTGCCAGATTGTGGGGGCTTCGCGCCGCGACGAGCCTCGCTCGGCTGTGGCGGGACCAGGGTCGAGGCGACGAGGCGCGCGAGCCTCTCGCACGAGCGTACGGCGGGTTCACCGAAGGCTTCGAGATGCCGGACCTTCGGGAGGCGAAAGCGCTCCTCGACGAGCTGGCCTCAGTGGCTTCTGGCTCGGTGGGTGTGCAGCAGCGCGCTCTGCACCTTGGAGCCGATAAGGTCTGAGGCCATGCGGGTGACGGTCGGCTGGAGGGCCGCCTTGGGATCGATGCCGCCAACTGTGGTGCGGCCCGGGGAGAGTGACAGTCCATCTCGGGCTGACCAGCAGCGATACCGCGTCGCTATCCGATAGAGATCGAGAGTTCGGTACTGCCGCTCATCGATGGAACTCGCCCTGGAAGGCGCGCATCGTCGCCTCGAGCAGCGCGTCACGCTGCCCTTCATCAAAGCCCGCTTTCTCAAGCTGCTCGCGCATAGCGAGCATTTCCTGCCAAAAGTGCCTGGCCTCAGGCGAGGCACGCCTGATCAGCAGGATCATGTCGAACAGGGCATCGGCCTGCGTCGGGGTGAAGGTGCCATTCGTTGTCATGCGAGCAAGTTGCTTTGCCCGCCACTCATTAATCAGGAACATCATCCTTCTCCTTCGACAACTTGCAGAAGGCGTGCGGGTCAGGAACCTGGCTCAGCGCCGAGCCCCCGCCCCGTTCCTCCAGCGGGATGAGCAGGCCCGCCAGTTCCGGGTCCAGATGGCTGCGCATGGCGCTGCCGAACGCCCGATTGGCAGCCACCAGTCCCCCTGCACCGACGGCGATGGAAGGCCACAAAGGTATCGTAGGTCGAGTGGCTGATGGCCAGGCCGATGTCGAGCGCCACGTCGTGCAAGGCTAGATCGCCGGCGGCACCTGGGCCTGGAGGAGTTCCAGAACCTCCCGCACCTCGTTTGGCGGCCACTTGCCCTTGTGGACCTGCAGCCAGCAGACATTGGTCGCCTCGTTGAGCTAGAAGTCAGGCACCAGGAGATCTTCATCACCCTCTGCGAGCGCCTGGGCCAGATGGCTGTCTGGCTCGGCCAGCCGCCGTTGATCTGGCCGCCTCGGGAGAGTTCAGCTGCTCACGTAGCCCATCAAGAATCGCTGCTGTTTGTGCCTGAATCAGACACTGATGCCGCAGAGTAAGGTCGCCAGCTGCGCGACCCGATTCTGCCCTGTTGGACCCACCGTCTGATGCTCGATGAGTGGCGTGCCCAGCAGGGCCTGGTACGCAGCCGCATCAACCTTATTGATAACGATAAATTACAGCGTTCTACTTGCTTTTCATCGCACGACCTGCAACCACTACAACGCCATGCACGTCCATCTTCGGGGGCAGCCAAACCCCGAGTTATGGAACATGGTCGGGGATAAGATCCTCGGCATCCTCTGCCAGCTCGTCCAAGGCGGGCTGCTGCCGGTCGAGTCGGCTCTTGAACGCCAGCACGTCCTTGAGCCTGGTCCAGCGGTGCTTGCCACGTAGCGGAACGGCAGGTCGCCTGCCTCCATGCACTGCACGACCAGTGGCCTGGACATGCCGAGGATGTCGGCTGCCTGGTTAGACGTGAGCTCATCACCTGGGTTCTTCTGTGTGAATGAGGATGATGCGGCCCTGAGCATCTCGAGCATCCCCTTGAAGCAGTGGGCGTAAAGCCACTGCACCACATTCGGATCAAGCAAGGACCATACGGCGACGTGCTGCTTGAACCGGAGAGGCAACGAACGAGGTTGATGAGCAGCGCTTACGGGCTATATTACTGGGCACACTTGGAGAGCCATCATGGGCAGCTCACAGCGGCGCGCCATCCAGAACTACCGATCCCGCCTCGGTGCGCGTGGCCTGGCCCGCTTCGAGGTGCTGGGACTCGATGCGGATCGTGATCTGATCCGCGCGCTCGCCCGTCGCCTGACGGAAGAGGGGCCCGAGGCTACGCAGCTGCGTGCGACGGTCAGACAGTCCCTTGCCGGCGAGCCGCCGAAGAAGGGCGGGATCCTGGCGGCCTTGCGTCGCTCGCCCCTGGTCGGTGCAGACCTGGATCTTGCCCGACCGCGCGAACCAGGGCGCGACGTCGATCTCTGATGCGCTACCTCCTCGACACGAACATCATCAGCAACATCGTCAAGCCGGCACCGTCGGACTCCCTGCTCGCCTGGATGGCGGAGCGGGACGATCAGGACCTGTTCATCACGTCGCTCACCATCGCCGAGATCTGGCGTGGCATCCTGGAGAAGCCGACTGGCAAGCGGCGCGATCAGCTGGAGGCCTGGTTTGCCGGATCAGAGGGGCCGCAAGCTCTCTTCGCCGGCCGGGTGCTGCCCTTCGACGAGAAGGCAGCGCTGATTTGGGCGCGGCTGATGGCCGAGGGCAAGATGAAGGGTCGTCCGCGCAGCGCGCTCGACACCATCGTCGCTGCGGTGGCCGAGGCCAACGGCTGTGTCGTGGTCACGGACAACGAGAAGGACTTCCTCGATATCGAGATCATCAACCCGCTCCGTCCCAGCCCTCGATAATCAGCCCTCGATAATCAGCTCTAGGTAGCAGCCTCGCAGGAGAGCTGCGGGTCAGGAACTTAGCTCAGCGCCGCGCCCTAGCTCGTTTCGCTAAACGCCGAGACCTCAGCCTGATCGTGAGGAGTGTCTGGTTGGAGTCGCCGTTTTTGGGGCTGTTCGGGTTGGCGGCTCACTCACTCCTGCCGCAGAGCCTTTCAGGTGCCGTTCTCTCTGCCATAGTCCTGCTTTGCCGCACGTCCGCGCATGTAGGCCTGGGGACTGCAGCCCATGTCGATGCGGAACGCGTAGATGAAGGCCGATGTCGAGCCGTAGCCGAGTTCCATCGCCGTCTGCGTCACGCCCAAGTCACCGCCCAGCAACTCGATCGCCTTGAACAGCCGCAGGCGACGCCGCCAGGAGCGCAGGCTCATGCCCATCTCCGCCTGGAAGTGGCGGGCGAGGGTCCGTTCCGACATCCCCAGCTCCCGGCCCCAGTCTTGTGGCCCACGCGGGTCGGCCGGGTCCTGGTAGAGCGCCTCGCACAGTGCCGTCAGGGATGATCCCCCGCGCGGCCATGGAAGCGCGCCCGGCAGGGGCCGCGCGCGCCGGAGCTGGTCGAGGATCAGGTGGGTCACCCGCCTGACATAGCCATCATGGTCCTCCTCCCCCTCGACCTCGGTGGCCTCGACGATGAGTGCCTTGAGCAGCGGCGTGACGCTGAACACGGTCGGAATCTCCGGAAGACCACGGCCCGCCTCGTCGGCGATCCAGAGACTGCGGAACTCCGCGCCGAGCAGTGAGCCTACGCGGTGCCGCAGGCCGGTCGGCAGCCAGACGGCCTGCTCCGGCGAGATCACGAAGGTGCGGCCCTCCACCGCCACCGTCAGCACGCCTGAGATCGCGTACACCATCTGGTTCCAGTGGTGCATGTGCTCCGGGAAATATCCGCGCGCCGGGATCGATTGCGCGCGTACGGTCATCGGATCGGGCCGCGCCAAGCCAGGTGGCGCCTCGATCGCCTTCCATGTCATGTCGGACCTCCAGTTTGGCAGTCATTCTATATCTATTGGCTGGATGTCAAAATACGGACAGGAGGAGATCCTGTATGGGTTGCTGGAGCCGACGCCACAGCTTGCCCGACCTCAGAACCAGGAACCTGCCATGGCCCGCCTCGACCGCCGCGGCCTGCCGCTCTCGACCACGTCCGACCGCGCAGCCGAGCGCTACCGGGAGGGTATCGACCTCCTCCTTTCCGCTTGGCCCGGTGCTGCGGAGGCCCTGGAGGCGGCGATCGCGGCCGATCCGGACTTCGCTCTCGCCCACGCGGCGCGTGCCCGCCTGCACGCCATCCGTGCCGAGCCCGCCCAGGCCCGCGCACGGATCGCGGCTGCGGCCGAGATCGTTGCCCGGCAGGGCAGCGAACGGGAGCGGAGCCATGTCGAGATCCTGTCGCTCGCGATCCAGGGCCGATCGAGCGAGGCGCTGGAGCGCGCCCTGGCACATGCCGACATCTGGCCGCGCGACGTCCTGATCCTCTCCTTGCCCCTGGGTGCCTTCGGGCTGTTCGCCTTCTCCGGCATGGCGGACCATGACCAGGCGCGGGTGGACCTTTGCGAGCGCCATGCCCGGCACTTCGCGGCCGATGACTGGTGGTTCCTCACCTATCGGGGCTGGGCCCATGCCGAGAACGGCGCGGTCACGCTTGGCCGTGACCTCACCCAGCGCGCCTATGACCTCCGCAGCGCCAATGCCAATGCCGTCCACGCGCTCTCGCACGCCATGTTCGAGGGCGGTGCGGGCGACGACGCGGACAGGCTGATCGCGGAATGGCTGCCGGGCTACCACCGCACCGGCTCCCTTCACGGCCACATCGCCTGGCATGCGGCGCTCGTCGCATTGGAGCGTAGCGATCCGCAGCGGGCACTGGAGATTTACGGCGAGCATGTCCAGCCATCGGTTTCGGCGGGCATGCCGATCAACGTGGTGAGCGACGCGGCCTCCTTGCTGTGGCGCCTGCGCGCCTACGGCCATGCGGTGCCGGAGGGGCTCTGGGAGGAGGCGGCTGCCTATGCCGAGCCGGTCTTCGCCAAGGCAGGCTTCCCCTTCGCCGACGTCCACATGGCCCTTCTCGCGGCGGCCACCGGCGACCGTGCTGCGGTCGAGCAGCGCGCTGCGGCGCTGACGGCGCTGGTCGAGGCCAGGACCCTTGCCGCGGGGCCGGTGGTGCCCGCGATCTGCCGCGCGGTGCTCGCCTTCGCGGAGGAGGACTACCCCGGCTGCGTGCGCATCCTGGAGCCGGCCGCGGCCGAGGTGGTGCGCATTGGCGGCAGCGGCGCCCAGCGCGAGGTGGTGGAGGACACGCTCCTCCTGGCCCTGATGCGGAGCGGCGAGAGCGCCAAGGCCAGCACCCTCCTGGACCGTCGCCTGCACCGCCGCCCGTCGCCGCGCGACGCGCATTGGCAGAGCCTCCTGGCTGCTTGAGGGCACCATGTCGTACCCAAACGCCAGCACCGCGGCCGGACCGTCACCCAGCCTCACCTACCGGCATGAGCGTGGCAACGTCCTGAGGCTGGCGGCCGCGCAGGCATTGGCTGGGGCGAACTCGACGGTCGTCTTCGCGACGGGCGCCATCGTCGGCAACTCGTTGGCGCCGAGCCCGGCGCTGGCCACGCTGCCCATCTCCATCTTCGTGGTCGGGATGGCGGCCTGTACCTTGCCTGCGGGGGGCATCGCCCAGCGCCACGGCCGCCGGGCTGCCTTTCTGGCGGGAACCGGCTGCGGCGTGCTCGTCGGCCTGCTGGCGGCCCTCGCGGTGGTGCTGAGCTCTTTCTGGCTGTTCTGCGCGGCGACCTTCGTCGGCGGAGCCTATGCCGCCGTGGTCCTCTCCTTCCGCTTTGCCGCTGCCGACTGCGCGCCGCCGGAGCGACGTCCGCGCGCCTTGTCCGCCGTCATGGCAGGCGGGGTGTTCGCCGGGGTCATCGGCCCGCAGCTCGTCACCTATACGATGAACCTGTGGCCGCCCTACCTGTTCGCCGTCACCTTCCTGGCCCAGGCCGCCGTGGCCGCAATCTCCGCTGTCCTTCTGCTGGGTGTGCGGCTGCCGATGCCGACAGCGGCGGAGGTCGCCGGCGGTCGTCCGCTTAGGATCATCGTGCGCCAGCCCCGCTTCGTCACCGCCGTGATCTGCGGGGTGGTCTCCTATTTGCTCATGAACTTCCTGATGACGGCAGCGCCTTTGGCCATGCAGATGTGCGGCCTCTCACAGGAGTCGGCTAATCTCGGCATCCAGTGGCACGTGATCGCCATGTACGGCCCCAGCTTCTTCACCGGGCGGCTGATCACGCGCTTTGGCGCGCCGCGTGTGGTGGCGGCCGGGCTGGCGCTGACCGCCGCCTCTGCCGCGGTCGGCCTGCTGGGTATGGATGTCGCGCATTTCTGGCTCACCCTGATCCTGCTCGGCATCGGCTGGAACTTCGGCTTCGTAGGCGCCTCAGCCATGGTGCTGGAATGTCACCGGCCGGAGGAGAAGACGCGGGTGCAGTCACTCAACGACTTCATCGTGTTCGGGACCATGGCCTTCGGGTCGTTCCTGTCCGGCGGCCTGCTGACGTCCTACGGCTGGAACACGGTCCTCTGGCTGTCGTTCGCGCCGCTCACCCTTGCAGTGGCGGCACTGATGCTGGCCGCGATGGTGCGGCAGAGCCCACCCATTCAAAAGGAAGGTGTGTGATGAACACATCGGAAATCATCATCAGGGCCGCGGCGGTCGGGATCGGCGGCACCATCGTTCTCGATCTCTATGCTTTCCTGTTGCAGCGCTTCTTCGGCGTGCCGGCGACCGACTGGGCGATGGTAGGCCGTTGGGTCGGCCACATGCCAAGAGGCCGCTTCATCCATCAGAACATCGGCAAGGCGGCGCCTGTTGCAGGAGAGCATGCGGTCGGCTGGGCCGTGCACTACGTCATCGGCATCGTGTACGGCTTGCTTCTTGTTGGCCTTTGGGGCGCCGAGTGGCTGCGACAGCCTACGTTCCTTCCGCCCATGATCCTGGCGCTCGGACTCCTCGTGGCTCCTTACTTCATCATGATGCCAGGCATGGGGTTAGGGGTTGCAGGCGCCAAGACGCCGAAGCCGAACATGACGCGCCTGAAGAGCGTGGCCGGCCATTCCATGTTTGGCCTGGGCATGTATGGGACAGCTCTGGTCGTAGAGGCCTGCCTGGGCTGGCGGCACCACGGCTATGGCATGATGGGCAACGGCGACTGGGCCTGGATGATGATGTTCGGCCCGCTCATGATGATCCTGTTCATCGCAACGGTCGTGGCGCTTGTCGCCTTCGTGCTCCGCTGGCTAACCGGGGGCGGGACGCACGGCTCCGTACAGTGACTGGTCACGTCCACCAGTAGGACATCGCTCGATTAGGCTGCGCCCCGCTATGCCTCACATTTGAAGTCGGGGTTGTCAGACTGGTTGGGCCGGGATGATGGGCGTGATCTCCTTTCCACGCAGAGTGTGAACCATCCAAGCGGCCGAGTACTTAGAGACACCCGTGCATTGTCACGCATGCGTGTACCCCAGCAAGACGGCTGATCGAGACGCCCTCTCCTGTCTCACATGGGTTGTTCTTGATCTTCCG
>NZ_WUJP01001010.1 GCF_009806515.1 Geminicoccus flavidas
TGGCCCATAGCGCCTCCCTCGCAGCATGATGGTCAACTGTACCACCACACCGCGGGATCAAACACCTAGGGCCGCGAAGATCCGCGCGGCGTTAGCCGGGCTGTTGAGCAGGTGGACGATCTCCTTCCATCCTTCGGATTCTTCTTCGGACAGCATGACTACGCCCGGACGGTCCTGCCGGCTGACGTGCAGCTCCACGCGATCCTCCACCACCTGGTCTATGTACTTGACGAGGTTGTTGCGCAGCTCGGAGTAGGTGACGTAGGCCATCGACAGTCTCCGGTTCCATATGCAGATACTTGCATACATCGGGAACCCGCTCAAAGCGGGCCTGCCACGATGAGCCAGAAAGTACTGCAAGGCACCTGTACCGCCAGCGTTGCGTGATCTGTCTCTGTATTAGCAACACCCAACAAGATCTGATCCCGCTCCGTAAGTGTCGCAGGCTGACGGCACCGCTGATCTCTCCCGAGTCCTGAGAAGCCGGATGGGTGTGGTTTTGTACCGCTCGGAAAAACTCCGCTTGAGTACTCCCGCGGTGTGCGGTTCATGTGGTGTCGTCGGCCGCCTCGTGCCGTCCTGCCCAGTCATGAGCCTGCGTACGCTCTGATCCAGGACAACGTGGCGGCCCCCACCAGCCCGCGAGGGGTCGTCCATGGTTGTCAGCATCAAGACCAAGGCATCTGAGAAAAATCCGGTTGCTCCTGCGCCCGTCAAGCCCGCCGTCAGGCAAGGCAGGTTCTTCACCGTTGCCGATCTCGCCCGCCGCTGGAGCATGTTGGAGCGGCACATCCGCCGGTTGATCGACCAGGGCCACCTCGTGGTGCATCGGATCGGCCGGTCCGTGCGCATTGCCGAAGCCAACGTCGCGCTGTTTGAGGCGCGCTGCACGCGAGGCCTGTGAAGTCCGCTGCTGTCCGGTGATGAAAACCTGGCCTCAGGACCTGGTGAACCTCCCGAGCCTCATCTTCAACAAAGATGGGCACGGGACCTTCACCAATCTGTCCGTCCGTCATCACCAGTCATATTCCTACCGATCAAGGGTATTCACCATGCCTGGTCCGAACGAGGCTGCCATCACGCTGGCCGCTGTTCAGAAGACGATCATCGAGCGCCGGGAACTCTCGTGCTCGACACGCGCCGAACTGCACTCAGCGATCAACCGCTTTGCCATCATCTGCGGCCGGATGCCGTCTGACATCATCGCTGACCCCACCATCCTGCGCGGGGCCGTCCAGCTGGCCGGGGTCGAGGTTCACCGGCAGCGGCGCAACTTCAAGCTGGATGCTGCCTGGCATGAGCTGCTGGCACCAATGAGCAAGCGCGACCATGACGAGCTGCACCGCTTTGCCGGCTGGTGCTCGACCTTGGGCATCGCTCCACTCGAAGTCACGCCCGACACCTTCGATCGCTTCCTGGCCTACCTGGACCAGCAGATGATCCAGAAAAATCCGCGTGAGCGTGGCCATGTCGCGCGGCGGGCGTGGAACCGGGCGGTCGCGGCCCGACCGGGCTCGCCCTCCTTATCCCCCCATTCCTGCACCCGAGCCGCTTGCCAACCGCCTGCTCCGCTGGGCCGATTTCCCTGGCTCGCTGCAGCAGGAGGTCGAGGCGTACCGCCAGCGGATGCTCACCAGCGACATGTTCGATGGGAAGCACAAGCTGGTCCGGCCGGTGACGATCGAGAACTACCTCGCGCGGCTGCGCACTTATCTCACCGGTCTCGCCCGGGACGGGATGCCGCCCGAGCACTTCATGTCGCTCGCCAGGCTGGTCAAGATATCCACGGTCAAGCGCGGCCTGGAGCTGCGGGTGGTAGAGGGCAAACTGGACGACCAGCGGCGCCTTGATCTCACGACCATCGTGGTGCCGCTGTGCAGCGTGGCGAACTTCATCGGTATCGACGAGGCCCACCGGCGCGAGCTTAGCCGGATCGGCAAGAAGGTCCGCCATCGGCAGCATGGGATGAACGCCAAGAACAAGGAACGGCTCGTACCGCTGCTGGGTGACAAGATGGCCATGCTCCGGCTGGTCTACCTGCCGGCCGAGATCGCGCACGAGCTGCGCAAAGTCAAAGAGCCGACGGTCCGACAGGCACAACTCATGCAGATGGCCTGCCTGCTGGACTTCCTGCTGCATGTCCCAGCGCGCATCAAGAATGCTGCGGAACTGGACATGGCGGAGAACATCGCCTGTCCTGCCGGCGGTCAGGCGGGATCATGGCGCATCGCGATCGCGGCCGAGGACGTGAAGAACAAGGTGGCGATCGACGCGCAGCTCTCGGAAGGCACCAGTGCGCTGCTCGATCGCTACGTGACGGTGTTCCGGCCGGTACTGCCCAAGCAGCCGACGGCGGTGCTGTTCGTCAGCCAGAAGGGGTGTGGCAAGGGACCTTCCGCACTCTCCAAGCAGTTCAGCCGGTTCGTCCACGCGAGGATCGGCCTCACGGTCCACGCGCACCTCATGCGCCACTTCGCGGCCCATCTCTTCCTCAAGGACAACCCGGGCTGCTACGAGGACGTGCGCCGGATGCTGGGCCACAAGAGCCTGACAACGACGATCAGCTTCTTTGCCGGCCTGGAGACGGACAGAGCGCTCGCCCGCTACAGCGAGCTGATCAGCAGTCTCCGCAAGGACATAAGGATAGCATCCTTGGAACCCGCTCCTGCCTGCGACGAGGAGGAGGCGGCATGAGCCGGCTGCGCATGTCCCCAATCAAGCTCGCCCAGTGGCCGGCTGGGGACCGGGAGCGCTGGCTCGCCTCGATGAAGGCAGCTGGCTTGTTCGATGAGGGTGGCCTCGCTGCCTCCTGGAGCAAGGCGACCACCGAAGGCTGCGAGCGTGGCTATGGCCTCTACCTCGCCTGGCTCACCTCCACCGAACAACTGGATGCGAACCTTCATCCCTGCCGGCGGGTGAGCGAGGAAAGGATCCGCGCCTTCATGGAGGTGTATCGTCCCGGCCGCTCCGAGCTGACGGTTGCCGGGGCGGTGCGCGGCATCGCCTATGTCCTGCGCGCCTGCGCACCGCCCGACGGCGTCGGCTGGCTGACGGAGTTCGCCCATCGCCTGACGAACTCCGCCGGGCCCGCGCGTGCCAAGGCCCCACGAATGGCGCGGACCAGCGAGCCGCTCGACTTGGCGGAGCGGCTCGCTGGCGGAAGGGCTGCAAGACGATGCCACTGGCCTTGTCAGCGGCGCTCCTGCCTATCGCGATGGCCTGATGGCGCTGATGACCCGCCGCCCCTTGCGCCGCCGCAATCTGGCAGCGCTCAGGATTGGCCACAGTATCGTCTTCGACGACGGTGGCGCCCGCATTCACTTCACGAGCGCAGAGACCAAGGCAGGGCAGCCCATCAACGGACCGGTGCCGCAGGACCTCAAGCCGGCCCTGAAGATCTATCTGGAGCGCGTCCGTCCCATCTTCTTGCGCCGCGCCATCGAGGACGAGGGATGGCTGTGGCTGGGCCAGCAGGGACGGCCGATGTCGGAGAGTGGCATCTCCCACCGGATCACCGGCTCACCAAGAAATACCTGGGCAAGCCGGTCTCCCCGCACCTGTTCCGCGACTGCGCCGCCACAGAGATCGCGCTGGAGGACCCCAAGCACATCGGCATCACCAAGCCGGTCCTCGGCTACGCGACGTTGGCATCCAGCCAGCGGTTCTACAACCAGGCGACCAGCTTCAGCTCGTTCCGACGCCATGGAGACGTGATCCGGAGACTGCGCAATGACCAGTAAGCAGTTGCACTTAATTACACGGAACGGGCTCCAGTTCAGGTGTGGCTGTGCTTTTGTACCAGCTGGATTCGAGCCCTATGGTTGTCGGTTATTACCGTCCCTAGAAAATGGGGGATGGAACGGCAGCTCAACCTCCTCTTCGAACCTGACGGCCGCGGATCACCTCCGCGGCCAGAAGGCCTGTCGCCGGGCGGCAAGCAGCGTGGCCGCGCGGTTGGTGGTGGTTCGCCGGACGAACGGGTCGTTCGGGTCAACCTGGCGGAACCGCCGCCGGTCTTCAGCAAGGAAATCGCACTGCTGCGGGCCCATCTGGCGGCCGAGATCGACGAGGTGCTATTCGGGAAGGCTTGAGCCATGCCCGCGCGGCGATCTACGTGCGAGGCTCCACCGTCCGCCAGGCCGAGCGAAACCTCTCGCTCCCCGACCAGATCAGCCAGTGCCGGGCCTACTATGACCGCCAGGGCCTCGAGGTGGCCGAAGTCTTTTCCGAGCCGGGCGCCTCGGCGCTGGGCGAGGGTCGGCCGGTCTTCCAGTAGATGATCTACAAGGCTTCCGGCGCCGATCACCCGTATGACGTGATCGTCGTCCATTCGCTCAGCCGCTTTAGCCGGGACACGCTGCACTCCGAGTTGTATGTCCGTCAGCTCGCCAAGGCAGGGGGGCGGCTGGTCTCGATCACCCAGGACATCGGCCAGGACGCCAGCGGCGAGTTCATCCGCAAGGTGCTCAACGTCTTCGACGAGCACCAGTCGCGGGAGAACGCCAAGCACGTCCACCGCGCCATGCTGGAGAACGCCCGGCAGGGCTTCTGGAACGGCGCGGTGGCACCGTTTGGCTACAAGGTCGAGACCAAAGAGCGGCGCGGCAACAAGGACAAGAAGGTCCTGGTCATCGAGGAGAGCGAGGCCAAGGTCATCAAGCTGATGTTCGCGCTGGCCACCGGCGCCCATGGCCGGCCGTTGGGGGCAAGGCGATCGCCACCCACCTCAATGAACAGGGCATCCTTCGGCGCGGCCAGCGGCTCGCCACCGGCGGCGTTCACGCAATTCTAACCGCCACGACCTATTGCGGCCGAC
>NZ_WUJP01001011.1 GCF_009806515.1 Geminicoccus flavidas
ATCACTTCAACCGCACCGACAGCCGTAACGGACGATCACGCCCGACCTCCGAGTGGATTGAGTTGGCAGTGCCGGCCATTATCGACGAACAAACCTTCAACACGGTCCAGGCGCATCTGCAGAGCCGGGCGCCGAAACGGGTGCCACCTCGGGTGGTCAATGGTCCGACCTTCCTTGCTGGTATCGCACGCTGTGGCCATTGTGGTGCGGCCCTAATTCAGAATACGGGTAAGGGCGGCACCTATCGCTACTACTGCTGTTCGCGGCGGCTGAAGCAGGGGCAACTGGCCTGCGTGGACGTGCGCATGCAGATGGACAGGTTGGACGACATCGTGCTTGGCGAGGTCACCAAGCGTGTGCTGCACCCGGAGCGCCTGACGGTCATGCTGGATGCCTATCTCCGCACCGCCCAGGAACCGGGGGACCGCCAGCAGGACCAGCTGCGGCAGGATCATAAGGAGGCGGAGGCCGGGATCACCCGCCTGCTGGAGCTGGTGGAGAAGGGCGTGCTCGATGCGAGCGATGCCAGCCTGCGCGAGCGGCTGGTGAACCTGCGCTTTCGGCGCGACGAGCTGACCAAGGAGATCGGCGATCTGCAGCGGCGGCTGGCCTCAGCCGAGCCGGCCATCACGCCAGAGAAGGTCGTAAGGCTCGCCGTCCTGCTGCGCGACAAGCTCTACGTGGGACCACCCGACCTGCGCCAGGCCTATGCCCGGCTGGTCCTGTCCGAGGTGAGCGTGGATGACCAGGAAATCTGCATCAGCGGCTCGAAAGCGATCCTGGCTCGAACCGCCGCCGAAGGCCTTGGCAGCACCGCACCCTCGGTTCTCTCTTTTGTTCGAGGATGGTGCGCCCGGCGGGATTCGAACCCACGACCCCAGGATTAGGAATCCTGTGCTCTATCCTGCTGAGCTACGGGCGCGCTCCGCTGTCCTGTACCACTGGCGTCGAGCTTCGGCCAGTCGTCGCGGTGTCCTGAGGCTGCTGGCGGGGCTGGCGGGTGGGGCGGTGGCGCCCGCGGCGTTGGGGCAGGCGGCGCTGGTACCGGTACGGGCGGACGAGTGGCGGCTGGCGGATGGGCGCCTCCTGCGGCTGGCCTCGATCGTGGTGCCGGATCGGCCGGACGTGCTGGCCACTAAGGCGCTGACCCGGACGCGCGAGCTGGCGGAGGCGAGCGAGCTGGTACCCTGGGTCCTGGACAAGGCCGACCGGTTCGGGCGCCTGGTCGGCAGCCTCCGGGACGGGCGCGGCCGGGACCTGCGGGCTGTCCTGCTGCGTGAGGGGCTGGCCGTGGTGCGGACGGGGGAGGAGGACGACCAGGCGCTGCTGGGCCTGCTGGCCGAGGAGGCCCAGGCCCGCCGGGCTGGCCGCGGCATCTGGGGCGAGTTGGACCGGGCAGTGGCCACGCCGGAGGATGTCGGGCGC
>NZ_WUJP01001012.1 GCF_009806515.1 Geminicoccus flavidas
CGGGGCGCGACCCAGCTCGCCTGGTGGGCCGGGAGATGGAGGTACGCGGCTGGCCGTTCTTCGCCAGCGGCCCCATGTTGGAGCTGCGTCATCCACTGGAACTCGAGCCGATGCCATGAAGCGGATCCTCCTTTCGCTCCTGATCAGCGCCGCGCTGGCCGGCTGTACCCAAGTCCGCAACCCGGCGACCGGCGAGCTGCAGTACACGACCCTGTCCCAGCAGGACGAGCTGCGCCTGGGTGCGCAGGAGCATCCGAAGGTCCTGGCCGAGTTCGGCGACGCCTATGAAGGCCATCGGGCCGCCGCCTATGTCACGGAAGTCGGCCGACGGCTGGTGGCGGTGAGCGAGCTGCCCGAGCAGCAGTTCACCTTCACGCTGCTGAACAGCCCGGTGGTCAATGCCTTCGCCCTGCCGGGCGGCTATGTGTACGTGACCCGCGGGCTCCTGGCGCTGGCTGCCGACGAGGCCGAGCTGGCCGGGGTGATCGCCCACGAAATCGGCCACGTCACCGGCCGGCACACGGCGCAGCGGCACACCCAGTCGGCGGCCGCGCAGGGCACCGGCATGCTCGGCGTGCTGCTGGGCGGCCTGTTCGCCGGCGAGGCCGGGGCGAGGGCGGCCGCGCAGCTCGCCCAGGCCGCAGCCCCGGCCTGGGTGATGAGCTATTCGCGCGAGCAGGAGTTCGAGGCCGACGAACTGGGCATCCGCTACCTGACCCGGGCCGGCTACGACCCCCGGGCCATGGCGAGCTTCCTCGGCCGCCTGCAGGGCCAGGCGCAGCTGGAGGCACGGCGGACCGGCCGCTCGGCCGAGGCCGAGCAGAACATCTATGCCAGCCATCCACGCACGCTCGACCGGGTCGCCCGCGCGGCGGAGGCCGCCGCGGCGCAGGCGGGCGGGCCGGGCCAGCGCAACCGTGCAGCCTATCTGGCCGCGGTGGACGGCATGCGCTACGGCGGCGATCCGGCCCATGGCCTGGTGATCGGCCGGAGCTTCGTCCAACCGGCCATGGGTTTCCGCTTCGACGCGCCGGAAGGCTTCACCCTCTTCAACTCGCCGAGCCGGGTGATCGGCCGCTCGGCCGACGGTGCGGTGATGGTGTTCGATGCGGACCAGCGGCAGACGGCGGACGTGGCGAGCTATCTGCAGCGGCAATGGCCGGGGCAGGGGGCGACCCGGGCGGTATGGCCAGGCCGGGTGGATGGGCATGATGCGGCGACTGGCCTGGCGGTGGGCCGGATCGGCAACCAGGTCCGCCAGGTGCTGGTGGGGGCGATCGATGCGGGGGAAGACCGGGTCTGGCGCTTCCAGTTTGTGACGCAGCAGCTCGACCAGCGCAGTGCCGGCGCCTACCAAGCGGCAGTGGAGTCGTTCCGCTTCCTGTCGCCCGCCGAGGCGGCACGCTATCCCGGGCAGATGATCCGGGTCCACGAGGTGCGGCCGGGCGAGCGACTGGAGACGCTCATGCCCGGTGCCAGCCCCGACCTGCTGGCCGATGTCCGCCTGATCAACGGCCTGCCGCTGGAGGGCGGCCAGCCGGAAGCTGGCCGTACGATCAAGCTGATCGTCCCGGCCACCGGCGGCACGCCCGTGGCCGAGGCAGGGGGCGGGACCGGGTGATCAGTTGATCAGCTTGGCGTCGAATCCGTCGGGCCCGGAGCATAGGAGGGTCGGCTTGCCGCGCAGGATGCAGCGCAGCCAGACCTTGCCGCCCCACAAATGGCGCAGGTGCCCCAGCGTCTTCTCGGCGTGGGTCACCTCCAGGTCGCGCCCCTCGTGCTCGTGGACCAGATAGAGGCCGCGCGCCCCGCCATAGTCGGCGTCGTGGATCTTGATGGTCGGCATCGAGGCGGTGCCGGTCTGGCGGATCAGCTTAGCCTTGATGTCCTCCCAGCCCTCCTCGGCCACCTCGTCGACCACGTAGTGCTCGCCACGCTGGGCGTAGGAGAACATGTCGATCTCGCGCATGGTCTCGGCGTCGAGGAAGCGGCGCAGGAACGAGGTGTCCCGGTCGCTCTCGCGGACCTCGAACATCTTCTTGCGCCC
>NZ_WUJP01001013.1 GCF_009806515.1 Geminicoccus flavidas
CTCGGGCGTGTCTGCGCCGCCGAACTTCTCCTCGATCCGGTGCCAGAGCACGAAGCCCAGATGGTAGGGGTTGATCGAGCGCGGGTGCGGACAGACCACCTGGTTGTGGCGGACCAGAAACTCCAGGTGGATGTCCTGGGGGAGACCCAGGGAATTCATGATCTTGTGGTGCCAGAAGCTGGCCCACCCCTCGTTCATGATCTTGGATTCGATCTGCGGGATGAAGTAGCGCGCCTCGTCGTCCACGATCGTCAGGATGTCGCGCTGCCAGTCGGCCAGGTCGCGGCGGTGGTCGCGGATGAACAAGAGCAGGTCCTCGTCCGGCTCGAGCGGCACGCGCGACAGGTCAGGGGGCCGCACTTCGGCCCGGCGCGATAGGAGTGGGAAGGGGTCCTCGGGCGGGTTGGCCGCGTCGATCGCCCGGCGCACCTGGTCGGCGTGGCTCAGCCGCGGCATGGAAGGGTTCTTCGAGCGCGAGAAGGACAAAGCGTGGCAGGAGTCGAGCCACTCCTCGACCGCGAGTGCGCCGATTGATGGATCTTCCTGGTAGCGCCGGACCCGGTCGGCGCGGGCCTTGAATATCGCCACCGTCTCGCCCGCCCGGGTGCCGGCGGCGAAGTTGAAGTTCTTCTTGAAGAAGTCGTTATGACCGTAAACGTGGGCGATGGTCAGGATCTGCAGGCAGAGCGAGTTGTCCCGCATCAGGTAGGCCAGGCAGGGGTCGGAGTTGATGACCATCTCGTATGGTAGGCCGGAGACGCCATGGTCGTACATGGTCTTGGTCTTCTCGAACGACTTGCCGAACGACCAGTGCGGGTAGTGCGACGGCATGCCGTGATAGGCCATGTAGCCCAGCATGGAGGTCTGGTCGCAGACCTCGAACTCCTGCGGGTAGCAGTCCAGCCCGAACTCCTGGACCTTTTCCTGGATCTTGTCATCCCAGCGGGCCAGCTCGTCGAGCGTCCAGTTGGTCATGCGGTCGCTCCATCAGGCGGGGAGGAAGCGCCATGGACCGAAGCGATCACCTCGGCGCCATGGGGTGCGAACATATTCTCGCGAACTGCACTCGACGGCCGGTGACCGGTCGGTGGTGACGATGAACGGGTCCTCGCCGAAGCCCAGCCACTGGCCGTACAGGTCCCCTGTGGTCCGGCAGTCGGCCGCCAGCGCCTTCAGGTCCGAACGGAGGATCCGGGTGCAGTAGGCCATCGACGCGGTCCTTCAGCCGGCTTCCGCCCGTTCCTTGGACAGGACCTGACGGAAGGAGGGATAGACGTCCTCCCGGCGCTCGATCAGCACGCTGTGGAAGTTCTTGGCGTCCACGGCGCGGAACCGCTCCAGCATCGAGCTCTCGTAATAGTGCGAGCCCAAGGGCTTGATCTCGCCATAGCCGAACAGGTTGCAGATCTCGCAGAGCTGCCTGGCCGCGGCGATGGTCGCCTCGTTGTCACTGTCGAAATTATCGCCGTCCGAGCAGTGGAAGGCATAGATGTTCCACAGCTCCGGATGGAAGCGTTCCTCGATGATCTCCAGCGCCTTCTTGTAGCCCGAACTGATCATCGTGCCGCCGCTCTCGCCCTTGTGGAAGAAGTCCTCCTCGCTGACCTCCTTGGCCTCAGTGTGGTGGCCGATGAACACCAGTTCCACATTCTGGTAGCGGGTCAGCACGAACTGGTAGAGCAGGAAGAAGAACGAGCGCGCCAGGTACTTCTTCATCCGGTCCATCGAGCCGGACGTGTCCATGATGCAGATCACCACCGCGTTGCTTTCCTCGCGCACGTCGGTGATCACGCGCTTGTAGGTCAGGTCCTCGCGCCGGTAGGGGAACCGCTCCTCGGGGCTTTCCGGCTCCTTCTGCAGGTTGCTGCGCAGCTCGGCCGTATCCGTTTCGGCGGCGATCATCCGCCGGATGCGCGCCTTGGCAGTGCGCTTGCGGTCGAGATGCACGCGTGGGCCACGCTTGCGGTAGCCGCGCCGCTTGAAGGTTGAATCCGACATGACCTCGCGCAGGATCTTGCGCTCCAGGTCGGGCAGCTCGAGGTCCTCGAACATGATCTCGATCAGCTCGTCGATGCTGATCTCGGTTTCGTAATAGTCGACGCCGGGATCCGACCCGGCGCGGCCCTGGCCGGGCTGGGGCTCGCCGTCGCCCGCCTGGCCCACGACTTGGCCGGGCTTGGTGTCACCGTTGCCGGTGCCCACCCCGCCCTCATTGTCGCCATAGACGAACCGGTACTCCTTGATGCCACGGATCGGCACCTTGACGATCTTGTCGCCATCCCGGCCGATGATGCTCTCCTCGGCGATGATGTCGGCGATGTTCTCGCGCAGCGAGCGGCGGAGCTTCTCGCGATGGCGCTGCCGGTCGCCGGCGCTGCGATCGGATCGCAGCGCATCGCTTTCCTCATAGGGACGGAAGACAGTCGTCAAGGAAGCTCCCCTGCGTCTGGATTACCGGAAAACGCGCACCCTCAATCCTTCCAGAGATGGTTGGCAGCATACTTCAAGATGGTGTCGATGCTCTCCTCGCTATAGCCCTGCGCGATAAGATTCGTGACCATGCTGTCATATTTCTGCCGCTGCTCCTCGTCCCGGGTCCGGGCCTTGGTCACGATCCGGCTGATCTCGCGGACCGAGTTCATCAGCTTCTTCTCAATCGCCTCCTTGAGCGGCTCATACGAGGTGTAGGCGACCTTCTCGCCGCGCCGCGTGGCCGACCAGAGATAGGCGATCACCTCCTGGCGGAAGCCGTCGGCCGCCGGGCCGATCACCGCGATCTGCTCCTCGATGGACTTCAGGAAGCCCTCGTCCGGCTGCATCTCGTCGCGGGTCTGCTTGTCCTTGACCTTGGTCTTGGTGACATAGGCCTCGGCATGGTCCAGGTAGTTCTGGAACAGGGTCTCGGCCTGGTCCTTGAAGCTGTAGACGAACGCCTTGGTGATGTCCTTCTCGAGCAGGTCGAGATAGGCCTTGTGCAGTGTGTCCTGCAGGTACTCCAGATACTGCTTCTTGGTGTTGTCCGGGAGCTCGGTCTCCTTGACCATCCCGATCAGCGCCTCGCGCACGTTGATCGGGTGGATCACGCCGTCGTTCTTGGTCAGCGCGGTGTCGATCGCCTTCATGATGAAGCGCGTCGAGATGCCGAACATGCCCTCGCGCTTGGCGTCCTCCATCAGCTCGTGCGAGGTGACCTTCTTCGGCCGGCCCTTTTCCAAGACCTCCTCGCCGTTATAGATCTTGAGCTTGGTGAGCGGATCGCATTTCGAGGTCGGCTCGAGCCTGGAGAGGATCGCGAACATCGAGGTGATCTCGAGCGTGTGTGGCGCGATCTTGGCGTTGAACTGCGACTTGTTCAGGAATTTCTCGTAGATCTTGGTCTCTTCGGAGAGCCGAAGATTGTAGGGCACCTTGACCACCACCATGCGGTCCAGGATCGCCTCATTGGTGTGGTCGGCCTTGAAGCGCTGCCACTCCGCCTCGTTGGAGTGCGCCACGATCACCGTGTCGACATGGATGGTGCCGTGCCGGCCAGGGGCGGGCACGAACTTCTCCTGAGTGGCGGTGATCATGGTGTGGAGATACTCGGGGTCGTTCTTGAAGACCTCGATGAACTCCACCATGCCCCGGTTGCCGACGTTAAAGGCACCATTCAGCTCGAGCACGCGCGGGTCGCCCTCGGAATACCGGTCGAGCTTGGAGATGTCCTCCGAGCCGATCAGCACCGAGGTGTCCTGATTGTTCGGGTCAACCGGCGGCACCACGCCGATGCCCCGCCGGGCGCGCTTGGAGAAGCGCACCGTCCGGATCGGCACGTCCTCGTACTTGCCTTCCCAGGTCTCCTTCAGCTTCCAGCGGCAGACCGGGCAGAGATCGCCCTCGATCCGCACGCCCAGCATGTCCTCGAACGCACCACGCAGGTGGCGGGGAATCAGGTGCAGCGGGTCCTCGAAGGTCGGGCAGCCATCGATCACATAGATCGGCGGCAGCTCCTCTAGCCCGCGCTGCAGGCGCGCCACTAGCGAACTCTTGCCGGAGCCCACCGGGCCCAGGAAATAGAGGACCTGGCGGCTTTCCTCGCCGCCCATCGCGGCGGAATGGAAATAGCGCACGATCTTGTCGAGCGTGCGCTCCATCCCGAAGAACTCGTCCTCGAAGAAGCCGTACACGTTGACGGGCTGGTCGCCGAACAGGCGCTTGACCCTGGGATCGGCCTCGGCGTCCAGATGGTGCACGCCCTTGGCCATGATCATGTCGTGGAACCGCCGATGCGCATGATGCGCCAGGCTAGGCTCGGCCTTCACCTTTTCCAGGTAGTCAAGAAACGTTCCCTGCCATTCTTCCTGCGCCCTCGCTTTGCGGTCTTCGGCGATGATGGCGGCAAAGTCGACGGTAGTGCTCACGGTCTCCGCATCCTTCGGAAGGGGGCTACGTTCAACGCACGAACCTCGAACGGCAGTCAGTCCGTCCTGTCTTCCAGCTGTACGACTCCTGAGTACATCCAATAGTTGAGAACTCTAAACGAATTCGCGCCTCGCGCAAGCAGCATGGTCGGAATGCTGCGTATAGATGCAGTCAGCCCACACCTGGCCACTGCCTTCCTTCTCGGATCAGGAAAGGTAGCCCAGCCAGGCCGGACCCGCCAAGATCGGAATCGCCCGATAAAGTGACATACGCCCTAGCTTGCGTGCTGGACTTCTGGTGAAACCTGAAAGTTACGGCGCAGCGAAGCAAAGGCAAGCTGGACGGGGCGGACGCACGTGGCTCGGCGGGCAGGTCTGCCCATCGATGGTATGCGACCCCACCCCCTGCTCAAGCGGCGGGACGCCGCAGGCCGGTCGTTTCCTCCGGCCTGCGACCGAAGTGTGGCCTGAATCCCCGGCCGCCCCACAGGCGCTGCCGCCGTTGCCCCAGTTCCGGCGGGACGGCGCCGCCCTTGCCATCGTTCTCGCCCGGGCGCTATCCCGGCCCGTGTCGAGGGAGGAGACGAACATGCAGGGTGGCAACCGGATCAAGCGGCGGCTCGCCGCGGGCGAGCAGCTCTATGGTGCCTGGGTATCGACCGGTTCGACCGCCAACACCGAGCTCCTGGCCGCGGCCGGCTACGACTTCCTGGTGATCGACCAGGAGCATGGCGCGGCCTCCATCGAGACCGCGATCGAGCTGATGCGCGCCTGCATCGTGGGCGGCGCCGATCCGATCGTCCGGGTGCCCTGGAACGATCAGGTCTATCTCAAGCGGATCCTGGATGCCGGCGCCACCTCGGTGATGATCCCGATGGTCGAGAACGAGGAGGAGGCGAAGGCGGCCGTGGCCGCCTGCCTCTACCCGCCTTACGGCCGCCGCGGCTATGCCGCCCCGGCCCTGCGCTGCTCCGGCTATGGGCGCGACACGGACTATCGCGCCAACTGGCACGAGAACCTGTTCCTGATCGCCCAAATCGAGAGCGCCGGGGCTGCCGAGCGCGCGGAAAGCATCGCCCGGGTCGACGGGGTCGACATGGTGCTGATCGGGGTCAACGACATGGCCGGCACGATCGGCAAGCTCGAGCAACTCGCCGACCCGGAGGTCCGGGCCCTGGTCGAGCTGGCCGAGCGCAATCTGAAGAAGGTGGGCAAGCCCTACGGGACCGTGCCGAGTGCCGCCCGCACGCCCGAGCAGCTGTTCGCGGAAGGCTATGCCCTCGTGGCGGGTGCCGGCGACGTGCCGCTCCTGGCTGCCGCGGCGCGCGCCGACCTCGCCCGGGTGCGCGGCGGCGCCGGGCTGCCCGAGCGGCCGGCCGGTCCCTACGGCTGAGCCCCGATGAGGCGGGCGGGAGGTGCTAGGCTGTTCCTGGCCCTGCTCGCCTGCCTCCTGCTGCCGGGACAAGTAGCGGCGGCCGAGCGTGCCGACGCGATCGCCGCCTGCCAGCAGCTGCTCCCGGTCTTCGTCGCGAGCCCCGCCTCGATCACGATCGGCACCGACGACGAGGGCGAGGACCGCCCGTTCGGGGTGCGGATCGCCTGGGCCGGCGGCTCGACGGGGCCAGGCTGGATCCGCTGCTGGTTCTTGCCGAGGTCGGTCAGCGGCGGTGGCTGGCAGTTCACCCAGGTGGAAACCTCCCGGTTCGGCCGCCTCAGCCGCTATGATGTGCAGCAGGCGCTCAAGATGCTGCGCCTCAAGCAGCGTGAGGCCCGGGTCGTGCTGGAGAAGGTGCCGGCCACCGCGACCGTCCGGCTGCTCTATCTTCTCCAGCAGGCGCTGAACGCGCTGACGCTCGCCTGCGTCTATGCGCTGGTGGCGGTGGCCTTCACCCTGATCGCCGCTGCCGCCCGCACCATCATGTTCGGCTTCGGTCCGCTGGTGGCGCTGGGCGGCTGGCTGTTCCTGATCGTCCATGTCGGCCTGCAGCTCCGGCTGGGCCTGCCCGCGGGGGTGGTGGTGGCACTGGCGCTGCCGGTCGTGGCGCTGGTCGCGGGGCAGGGTGCCCGGCTCGCCGACCGCCTGGTGTTCCGCCCGATCCGTGACCGGAACGGTAGCGGGGCGCTCATCGCCTCCATTGGCCTGATGATCGCTGGCAACGAGGCGGTGCGGCTGGCCGTCGGCAATCGGCCGCGGCAGATGTCGGTGGTGGCGGATGCCCGGATCGTGCTGATCGAGGGCCATGGCTTCGACGTCTCGGTAACGTCCGGCCATCTCTGGGTGGCGGCCGGAACCTGCCTGATCGCGCTGTGGCTGGCCTGGCTGATCGGCCGGACCGAATATGGCCGCTCCTTGCGTGCGGTGAGCCAGGATCTCGCTGCGGCGCGCCTGGTCGGTGTGGATGTCGACCGGGTGGTCGGCCGGACCTTTCTTCTGGGCGGCGCTCTCGGCGGCATCGGCGGCCTGGCGCTCGTCGCGGAATACGGTGTCGCCGACCACCTCATGGGTGGTGCCATCACCTTCAAGGCGCTCACTGCGGCCCTGCTCGGCGGGCTGGGCTCGGTGCCTGGCGCCTTCGTCGGTGGCTTCATCATCGCAGTAGTCGAGACCGCGGCCGCCGGCTATGGCAGCGCTGCGTGGCGGGACGTCTACGTGATGGCCGTGCTGGTGGCGCTGCTGGTCTTCCGGCCGCAAGGCCTGCTGGGTACCCCACGGCAGCTGTCGCCTGAAGAGCAGCTTCAACCTGGTTAATGTTAAAGCGGTGACAGGCCGGGCACCCTCGTCTAGCGTCCGCCTCGACAATTCGGGCTCCGTCAAAGGGCAGGGCTCCAACAAAGGGGGATGATGATGATCCGTCGTGGCGCGTTGGCCGTTCTGGCCACCACCATGCTGACGCTCGGAACGCTGGGCGCGGCCGAGGCCGCCTATCCCGAGCGGCCGATCACGATGATCGTGCCATGGGGTGCCGGCGGCGGCACCGATGCGACGGCCCGCATCGTGGCCTCCGAGCTCGAGAAGGAACTGGGCGTTCCGGTCAACGTCGTGAACCGCACCGGCGGCAGTGGCGTGGTCGGGCACAGCGCCATCGCGACCGCACAGCCGGACGGCTACACGATTGGGATCATCACCTCCGAGATCGGCATCATGCACTGGCAGGGCCTGACCGAGCTGAGCGGCGAGGACTACACGCCGCTGGCCCTGATGAACGACGACCCGCCGGCACTCAACGTCCCGGCCGATGCCAAGTGGAACACGGTCGGCGAACTGCTGGAGGACATCAGGAACTCCGAGCCTGGCACGTTCAAGGCGAGCGGCACCGGCCAGGGCGGCATCTGGCATGTCGGCCTGGGCGGCCTCCTGAAGGCGGCGGGCATCCCGGCCGACAAGGTCCAGTGGATCCCGAGCCAAGGTGCCGCGGCCGGCCTCCAGGACATGCTCTCGGGCGGCGTCGACTTCGCACCCTGCTCGATCCCCGAGGCCAAGGCGCTGATCGACGCCGGCCGGGTGAAGAGCCTGGCGGTCATGGCGGATGAGCGCAACCCGACCTTCCCGGACGTTCCGACCGTCAAGGAAGCGGAAGGCATCGACTTCAGCGTCGGCTCCTGGCGCGGCTTCGCCGGTCCCTTGAACATGGACCAGGAAGCGGTCGACAAGCTGGTCCCGGCCATGAAGAAGATCTACGACTCCGCCGCCTACCAGGATTTCATGAGCGGCCGCGGCTTCGGCACGGTCTATCTGCCGCCCGAAGAGTTCAAGGCGTTCATGGCCGAGCGTGACGCGATGTTCGGCGGCATCATGAAGGACATCGGCTTGGCCAAGGCCGAGTAAAGGGCAGCTTTCTACATGCGCGTTGCCGACTGGGTGTTCGGCCTCGTCCTCCTGATCGGAGCGGGGCTGATCTTTCAGCAGGCGGCGGGATTTTCCGACATGCCGGGCCAGGACTATGGCCCGGCATTTGTCCCGTCGCTGATCGCTACCGGGTTCACGATCTGTGGCCTGGTCCTCATCTTCACCGGCATCCGGGCGCGGGCACCCGCCTTCGCGCTCGATCCAGCGGCGCGCGCGCCCGGCAGGATCTTCGATGCGCTCCTTACCCTCGGCAGCATCGTGTTCATGATGCTGGTCTGGGATGTGCTGGGCTTCCTGATCTCCTCCACCATCGTCCTGACCGTGCTGTCGGCCCGCTACTGGGGCGGCAAGATCCCGCAGGCTCTTCTGGTCGGCGTCATTGGCTCGCTGGTGATCGACTGGCTGTTCCGGAAGCTGCTCCTGGTCCCCCTGCCGCTGGGGCCGTTGTCCAGGTGGATGTGGTAGGCCATGGACCCGATCCTTCAGGCGTTCTGGATCGTCATCGATCCCTATAACCTCACCGTGATGACCCTGGCGGGTCTGTTCGGGATGTTCGTGGGCGCCATGCCCGGGCTCACCGCCACCATGGCCACCGCACTCCTGATCCCGGTCACCTTCTTCATGCCGCCCGTCCCTGCGGTGGCCGCGATCGTGACCGCGACCGCCATGGCGATCTTCGCCGGCGACATCCCGGGTGCCTTGATCCGCATTCCCGGCACGCCTTCCTCGGCCGCCTATGTCGCGGACAGCTACAAGCTGACCCAGAAGGGCCAGGCGGAGCTGGTGCTCGGCTGCTGCCTGGTATTCTCCGCGATCGGCGGCATCTTCGGCAGCCTGGTCCTGGCGTTCGCCGCCCCGGCGCTGGCCGAGATCTCGCTCAGGTTCTCGTCCTTCGAGTTCTTCTGGATTGCGATCTTCGGCCTCACCTGCGCCATCTTCATCAGCACCGGCCATCCGATCAAAGGCTTGGCCTCCGTTCTGCTCGGCCTGTTCATCGCGACGGTCGGGATCGACCCCACGGCCGGCCAGCCGCGCTTCACCATGGGCTCGGTCGAGCTCCTGGGCGGCATCGACTTCATCCCGGTCATGATCGGCATGTTCGCTATTTCCGAGCTGCTGCGCTGGGTGCTGGGCACGCGCAAGGTGCAGAACCTGCAGACCAAGCAGCTGGGCTCGGTGTTCCGAGGGCAATGGGCGCTGTTCCTGAAGTACAAATGGAACACGCTGCGCAGTTCCGTCCTCGGCGTGGCGATCGGCTTCCTGCCGGGTGCGGGCTCGGATATCGCCGCCTGGGTGACTTATGCGATCTCCAAGAAGTTCTCCAAGGAGCCGGAGAAGTTCGGCACCGGTCATATCGAGGGTGTGGTCGACGCCGGTGCGGCCAACAACTCCTCGCTCAGCGGCGCCTGGGTCCCCGCCCTCGTGTTCGGCATTCCCGGCGATTCGATCACCGCGATCGTGATTGGCGTGCTCTACATGAAGGGCCTCAACCCGGGGCCGACCCTGATGCTCGACCAGCCGGAGATGCTCTACGCGATCTTCATCGTGTTCATGATCGCGAACCTTGTGATGCTCCCGCTGGGATGGGTGGCGATCAAGCTGTTCCGTCACGTGCTGAAGGTGCCTCGTGAGGTCCTGATGCCGCTGATCCTGATGGCCTGCGTCGTCGGCAGCTTTGCCATGAACAACACGCTGTTCGGTGTCGGCATCATGCTGGTCATGGGCATCGTTGCCTATTTCATGGAGGAGAACGGCTTTCCGATCGCGCCGGCCATCCTGGGCCTGGTGCTGGGCGGGCTGGTCGAGAACAACTTCATGACCTCGATGATGAAGGCCGACGGCAACCTCCTGGCGTTCTTCGAGCGGCCGATCTCCGCGGTCCTGGGTGTGGTGGTGATCGCCGCCTGGATCTGGCTGATTTGGTCGATGATTCAGGCCAAGCCGCCGCTGGTCACGGACGAGGAAGCATCGGTCACATGAGCCGCAGGATACCAGCGGACATCTGGGAGGCAGAACAGTGAGCGGCTGGGCGATCTATCCAAGCCTAAAAGGCAAGTCGGTCTTCATCACGGGCGGCGGTTCCGGGATCGGGGCCGCCATTACCGAGGCCTTCGCCCAGCAGGGTGCGAAGGTCGCGTTCTGCGACCTGGCCGAGGAGCCCAGCAATGCGCTGGTCGCCCGGCTGGCCGAAGAGGGCCACGGCCAGGTCCTGTTCCGCCAGGCGGACGTGCGCGACATCGACCAGCTCAGGGCGGCGATCGCCAGTGCTGCCGAGGCGCACGGGCCGATCACGGTCCTGGTCAACAACGCCGCCCGCGACGACCGGCACACCTTCGACGCGGTGACGCCGGAATACTGGGACGAGCGGTTCGCGGTGAACCTCCGCCACCAGTTCTTCGCCGCCCAGGCGGTGTTCCCGATGATGAAGGAGGCCGGTGGCGGCTCGATCATCAATTTCGGCTCGACCAGCTGGATGATCGGGCAGGGCGGCATGCCGGGCTACACCACGGCCAAGTCGGCGGTGGCGGGCCTGACCCGGGCGCTGGCCCGGGACTTCGGCCCGTACGACATCCGGGTCAACTGCATCGCGCCTGGCTGGATCATGACCGAGCGGCAGAAGTCGCTCTGGCTGACCCCGGAGGGCATCGAGGAGCTGATGAAGCGCCAGTGCCTGAAGCGGCAGCTCCAGCCGGCCGAGATGGCGAGGCTCACTCTGTTCCTGGCCGCCGACGACAGCTCGGCGATGACCAACCAGACCTATATCGCAGACGGCGGCTGGGTCTGAGGCGGACCATAGGGGCCGGACGACCGGCCCCTTTTCGATTCAGCCCTGCTTGGGGATGCGCAGCACCTGGCCCGGATAGATCTTGTCCGGGTCCTTCAGCATCGGCTTGTTGGCCTCGAAGATCACTGGGTACTTGCTGGCATTGCCGTACTGGGCCTTGGCGATGGCCGAGAGTGTGTCGCCCTTCTTGACCGTGTAGAAGCTGGCGCTCTCCGTCTCTGCCGCCGCGGCGGGCGCGATCTGGTCCTCGACCTTGGCCACGCCCGCGACGTTGCCCATGGCCAGGATGATCTTCTCCTTCTCCTCCTGGGACTTCGCCCCGCCGCTCACTGTCACCTTGTCGCCGTCCACCGCGACATCCACGCCCGAGACGTCCAGCCCATGGCTGGCCGCTTCCTTCTTCAGATCGTCCGCGGACGGTGCGGCGTCGGCACTGCCGATCCCCAGCGAGCGGCCTGCTGCCTTGACGAAGTCGATGAGGCCCATGGCATCCTCCTTCATTTTCCGCTTCAAACAGCAACGACTGCCGTGGCCCGCGGTGCCGTGTGCCACACCGATTCAGGAGTGGATCTTGAACCGCACCTTCTTCTGCGTGGATGGCCATACCTGCGGCAACCCGGTGCGGCTGGTGGCCGGCGGCGGGCCGGACCTCAAGGGCGCCACCATGTCCGAGAAGCGTCAGGACTTCCTGGCCAATTGGGACTGGGTGCGCACCTCCTTGATGTTCGAGCCGCGCGGCCACGACGTCATGTCCGGCTCGATCCTCTACCCGCCGACCACCCCCGACGGCGATGTCGGCATCCTGTTCATCGAGACCTCGGGCTGCCTGCCGATGTGCGGGCACGGCACGATCGGCACGGTCACCATGGCGATCGAGCAGGGCCATGTGGTGCCCAAGGCCGAGGGCCGGCTGCTGCTGGACGTGCCGGCCGGGCGGGTGGTGGCCGAGTACGAGCGGGACGGGCGGTTCGTCGAGAAGGTCAGGCTCACCAACGTGCCCTCCTACCTCGCCATGAGCGAGGTGCGGGTGGAGTGCCCGGAGCTGGGCGAGCTGGTGGTCGACATCGCCTATGGCGGCAATTTCTACGCCATCGTGGAGCCGCAGCCGAATTTCCGGGACATGGCCGAGCTGTCGGCCGGCCAGATCCAGCGCCTCTCGCCGGAGCTGCGCCGCCGCCTGCAGGCCCTGGTCGAGCCGGTCCATCCGCTCGATTCGACCATCCGGGGGGTGAGCCACATCCAGTGGACCGGCCGGCCGACCAAAGTGGGGGCGCATGCCCGCAACGCCGTGTTCTACGGCGACAAGGCGGTCGACCGCAGCCCGTGCGGCACTGGCACCTCGGCGCGCATGGCACAGCTCGTCGCCAAGGGGCGGCTTCGGGTCGGCGACGCGTTCGTCCACGAGAGCATCATCGGCTCCCTGTTCGAGGGCAGGGTAGAGGCGGCGGTCGAGCTGGCCGGCATGCCGGCGATCATCCCCTCGATTGCCGGCTGGGCGCGCACGACTGGCTACAACACCATCATCGTGGACGACCGCGACCCGTTCTGGCGCGGGTTCTCGCTGGTCTGAGGCGGCACAGGCACTCTTTCCGCGGCAGCCGGATGTAGATCAAGTTATTGATTTGAGTGAGAGAATTTGGCCTCTCGGGTTCGTTTGTGCAAAAATGCGATTCGTCGCTGCCGCATGCCCCCTGAGTCTCGCTGACGATCCGGCCCGCGATGATAGCATGGCCGAGCTCCGGCATGTCCGGAAATCATCGGGCCAACGGTCGGCTGGACCGGAGAGGGTACTGGTGGCACCCTGAGGCGCCACCAGCCCAATCGAGCTTCAGGCCTGCATCCCGATCTCGTCCTCGTCCTCGTCGGCCACGTAGCCTTCCGGAGCGGGATAGATGTCGAAGGTCGTGTAGAGATCCGGGTCGATCACGATGCGCCCGGACTTCTTCAACCGGTACCGCCCGGGAGCAGGCACGGTGAGGTTGTCCAGGATGGCCGGGATCGTGAAGACATCGCCGGTCTCGTCGTCCTCGATCTCGATCGCCTCGGGCGAGGCCGCCACGATCCAGCCCGTGTACTGGGCGTGATCCTGCACGTTGCCCTCATGGTCCTTGAAGGTGAACCCGACCAGGATCCGCTGGCCGACCAGGGCCTGGAACTTGCCGTCGCGCTCGTCCTGCTCGGCCTGGATCAGGACGTTCTCGGGCCAGGCTCCGATCCGGCGCCATTTCTTCGCCATGATGAATATCCGAGATGAAATGAATGGGCATGACGATGAAAGTCGGGCCAGGACATGGGGCACCTGTCGTATGGGTGAAGTATGCGCGGCTTCTACGAGCGGGCCGTCAGCCGCGCCAGGAGCAGTTGGGGCAGGCGCCAAGAAATCAGTGGGCTGTGGCGGGCCGGCCATGCTGTCCTGGTCCGAGGATGCGGACGTCCAGACCCGCACCATGATGGCGATCTTTCGTGCGGGCTCCACGGCTACTTGCAGCGGCGGGTGCGGAACCATGGGCGTCACCCCGTTTCAGGCCGGACGAGTTGTCGTCCGTCGGCCACTACTCGGCAAAATGGTAGGTGACTTCCTCGAAGCTGTCGGTCGGGAACACGAAGAGGCAGCGGAGAGGTGCGGAGCCAGTATTGGTCGTCTGGTGCCAGGCATCCGGCGGGATGAAGACAGAGATCCCCGCTTGCAGGCGGTGAGCTACGCCTTCGATTCCCACCACACCTTCTCCGTCGAGAACATGGTAGATTTCTGCGGGCGCGTGGTGGTGCAGGGGCAGGATGCCGCCGGGTGCGATTTCGGCGAGACCCATGCTCATCGAAGCGGTGTCGGTCTGCTGTCCGGAGAAGATGAGCTTCCACCGTACCTTGGTCTCCGCGACGAACCTTGGGTCGTCCCAGGACGTCCAGGCGGCCTCGGCGATGTCGATCCTCACTCCTTCCACGGCATTCTCGTCATGGCAGGGGAGCCATTTCCGCCGGCAGCGGCTTGGCCATCGTCCAGAGATCGTCCGGCACGAGCGGCTTTGCCACTCCTCGGACCATGCCGCCCCGCCGTCGGGCACTCCGGGAGCAGCCGCGCCTCCTGCCGATCTCCGGCAGGCTCCCAGAGCGGGTCCGCGCCGGCGACTCGATAGGCCTGCCGAGTGGGCAGGAACGGCTAGCGAGCTTCCGGCCGGCATGCTTGCCCTGGCCCCGTGCGGCGAGCCGGACGGCCGGCTGCGCCGGGCACGGGTGCGGGCCATGTTCTCGGACGAACTTCTCCATCGGCTGGCGGTGGCGCTGGCAATCGGCCTGCTCGTCGGGCTCGAGCGCGGATGGCGGCACGGGGCGAGGGGGAGGGCGAGCGTGCCGCGGGCTTTCGCACCTTCGCGCTGAGCGGCCTGCTGGGCGGCATCTGTGGAGCGCTGGTGCCGCTGGCAGGCGCCTTGGCCCTGGCCGCGGGCCTCCTGGCCTTCACCCTGGCCTTTGCCGCGTTCCACTGGCTGGAGGCGCAGGCCGACCGCGATTTCAGTGACACCGGCGTGGTGACGGGGATCCTCACCTTCGTGCTCGGCGCCTATGCGGTGCCGGGCGAGGTCCAGGTCGCGGTCGCGGCGGCCGTGGCGGTCGTCGCCCTGCTGGCGCCCAAGCAGCCGCTCCATGCCTGGCTGCGGCGGCTGGCCTGGCCGGAGATCCGCGCCGGCCTGGTGCTGCTGGCAATGACCTTCCTGCTCCTGCCGCTCCTGCCCGACCGCGCGATCGACCCATGGGGCGCGCTCAACCCGGCCGAGATTTGGCTGCTGGCCATCATCATCGCCGCCCTGTCCCTCGTGGGCTATGTCGCGGTGCGGGTCATCGGCGCGCGCGCCGGGATCGTGCTCCAGGCCGTGGCAGGCGCGCTCGCCTCGTCCACGGGGGTGACGCTCACCCTGGCACGCATGGCCAAGGGCAGGGCGAGGGGCCGGCGCTGGCACTCACCAATCCGCTGGAACTGGGGGTCGCCCTGAAGATGGCCGCGATCATCGCCGCCGTCATGCTGCTGGCCAAGCTCGTGGGCGACCGGTTCGGCGAGACCGGCCTGTACGGCCTGGCCGCCGTCTCCGGCCTCGCCGACGTGGATGCCCTGACCCTGTCCATGGCGCGGATGGCCGGCAGCGGCATCCCGCTCAAGGTGGCCGCCGGAGCGATCGCCATCGCGGCCGCGGTGAATACGGTGGTCAAGTGCGTGCTGGGGGGAGCGATCGGCTTGTGGCGGCTGGGGGTGCTGGTGCGTTCCTGCTGGCCCAGGGCTGACCACGGAGCCGAAACCCGCTCATCCGCCTCGATCTGCCCCTCGGTCGCGCTGGTCCGGTCGCAGCAGCGGGGCCCGTCGATTGACGGACGACGTTCATATCGTTAAATCTCGATATATGGATTCAATTGCTGTCATCGAGGCCCTGGCTGCCCTTGCCCAGGCCACGAGGCTGGAAACCTTCCGCCTGCTGGTGAAGCACGAGCCGGATGGTCTGCCAGCCGGCGAGATCGCGCGTCGGCTGGGCGTGCCGCAGAACACGATGTCGGCGCATCTGGCGATCCTCACCCGGGCGGGGCTGACCAGGTCGGAGCGCCAGGGCCGGTCAGTCATCTACCGGGCCGAGCTGGATGGGTTGCGGGCGCTGACCCTCTACCTCGTCAAGGATTGCTGCGCCGGAAGTCCGGAACTGTGCGGGCCGCTGCTCACGGAGCTGTTGCCCTGCTGCCCTCCCGAGCCGAGAACCTCATGACCGTCACCATCTATCACAACCCGGCCTGCGGCACGTCGCGCAACACGCTCGGCCTGATCCGCAACAGCGGCGAGGAGCCGGTGGTCATCGAGTATCTGAAGACCCCGCCCGGCCGGGACGAGCTGGTGAGCCTGATCGACCGCATGGGCATCGGCGTGCGCGACCTCTTGCGCGAGAAGGGCACGCCCTATGCCGAGCTGGGCCTGGGTGATCCCTCCCTCAGCGACGAGCAACTCGTCGAC
>NZ_WUJP01001014.1 GCF_009806515.1 Geminicoccus flavidas
CTACCTCGCCTTCGTCCAGATCGCCTCACTGATGGTCTGGCTGCGCAACTTTGGTGACACGACCTAGGGCCGCCGCGGGTCATGACGGGGGCATGGCGGGCCTAGGCTCACATTCCCGAGACATTAGCTAAAATTGTTGTCAATTTTTCCCGAATACGTTCACTGTCCGGTAGCAGGCGGCTGGATAGCCATCATAGCGACAGGCAGGAGCCGGACATGATCAGGGCGTACCGGGCAGCT